>NZ_JAMXSE010000006.1:0-219913 GCF_024124685.1 Pseudoalteromonas sp. OANN1 | reverse complement strand
CTCTAATACGGTACCAACCCCCAACTCTGATTGGATATTTACCGAGCCATTCAATTGAGTGATCTTCGTTTTAACAACGTCCATCCCAACACCACGACCAGAAATGTCTGAGATTTGTTCTTTTGTTGAAAACCCTGGTGCAAAGATCAAATTATAGGCTTCGGTATCGGACAGTCGGCTTGCTTGATCGGAGTCAATCACGCCTTTATTTATAGCAATTTTTTTGAGCTTTTCAGGATCCATACCGGCGCCATCATCTCGAATCGTGAGAAGAATATGATCTCCCTCCTGAGATGCTGATAATGTGACCGTACCCATTCTTGGTTTGCCCGACGCTTCGCGTACGTCAGGCATTTCAATGCCGTGATCTACTGAGTTTCTCACTAAGTGGACCAATGGATCTGCAAGCGCTTCAACCAAGTTTTTATCTAAATCCGTTTCTTCGCCTTGTAAAACTAGGTTGATTTCTTTTTTCAAGCTGCGAGCAAGGTCTCTCACTACTCGAGGAAAGCGACCAAATACCTTTTTGATTGGCTGCATCCGTGTTTTCATCACGGCACCCTGCAAATCAGCAGTGACCACATCAAGGTTCGAAATAGCTTTACCCATGCTTTCACTGTTGGTGTTATTCGCTAAGCTAACCAAACGGTTACGAACCAATACTAATTCGCCAACCATATTCATGATTTCATCAAGACGTTTAGTATCAACTCGGACCGTGGTCTCAGCTTGTGCCGCAGGTTTCTTCGCAGCGGCTGGTGTGGAAGCTTTTGCAGGCTCGGGCTCTTTTTGCGGTGCTGGTGCTGGAGTCGCAGGCTTAGCTTCAACTTTGGGCGCAGGCTTTGGTGCAGGTTTCGGCGCTGGCGCGGCTTTAACAGGCTCTGGTTGCGCAGGTTTAGTCTCTGAAACCTCTACTGGCGATTCATCGACCGCTTTAGGTGCACTGCCTTTACCATGAAGCTCGTCCAACAAAGCTTCAAACTCATCGTCGGTAATTTCTTCGTCGCCAGTAGACCCACTTGGGGCTGCTGGTGAGGTTGATTTAGCCTTAGGTTCACTCGCTTCTGGGGCAACAGCATCTTCTGCATTTGGTGCTCCACCGAATTTACCAACACCATGAAGTTCATCTAAGAGGTTATCGAATTCGTCATCGGTGATATCACCATCATCTGCGGTTGATACAGCTTCAGGTTTAGTTGCCGGAGCAACAGCAGGCGCATTACCCGAACCGTGTAATTCATCTAAAAGATTTTCAAATTCTTCTTCTGTTATCTCATCGATGCTGGAGCCGCTATCATCGCCTGAGCCAACATCGGCGTCGAATAAAATATCATCAGCACTTAAATCTGGCACCACAGGTTCTGGCTCAGAAGTAGGTTCGTCAATCACTTCACTGACTTCGTCTTCAGATGCAGGCTGGCTAAGTTTGTGGAGTGTTTCAAGCAACACAGGGTCGGCCGCTTCTGGTTCCTCACGGTTTTGAATACAAGCGAACATTTCGTTGATCGTATCCAAAGATTGCAAAATAACATCCATCAGTTCGGAAGTTACTTTTCGTTGCCCTTGTCGTAGTACATCAAACACGTTCTCCGCACCGTGACAGGCATCGACCAGTTCGGTCATACCTAGGAAGCCAGCCCCACCTTTTACGGTATGGAAGCCACGGAAAATCGCATTGAGAAGTTCTTTATCTTCAGGATTATTTTCTAGTTCAACAAGCTGTTCAGATAACAGTTCTAATATTTCGCCTGCTTCAACAAGAAAGTCCTGCAAGATATCTTCATCGACTTCAAAGCTCATACACACTCTCCAACTAGAAGCCTAAACTAGATAGCAAGTCATCGACTTCGTCTTGACCAGAAACCACGTCATCTCGCGATTCAGCGTCAATAATTGGACCTTCAGGTCCAGACAATTCATCACTGATAGTCTCAGTTGTTTTTATTTCGTTTTCATTCGCTTTCACAGCAGTTGAAGGCGCTTCATCTGAAGTACCAAAAACAGTCAGGAGGTGAATGAGACTATCTTCTACTTCTCTCACAAGCTCAATGACGCGCCGAATAACCTGCCCAGTCAAATCCTGATAGTCCTGAGCCATCAGCACATTAGTCATTAAACCTTGTAATTCGTCTGTACGTGTCTTTGAAGTCTGCATAAAGCTGTCGAGATCATGACACAGAGATTTAAACTCACCGAGTTGAATGTCTCTGCTCATCAATCGATCCCAAGTGGGCTTTATTTGCGCTAACTCATCCGCTAGATTCTGCGCAAGAGGTAAGCTTTCTTCGACCGCGTCCATCGTTTTATTAGCAGCGCTTTCTGTCATTTCCATAACATAATTAAGACGCTGCTTGGCGTCAGGTATAGCCTCTGTCGTGAGATCTGAGAGTCGAGTATCGAGCTCAAAGTTCTTCAAGGACTCGTGTAATTGGCGAGTTAGCTTTCCAACTTCTGCAAATAACTCCGATTGCTCTTTGTTAGCAGCTTCTAAAATCAGCTGGTCAGCTTTTTCTTGTTCACCTTGTTCTAGAAGCTCAACAAGTTGCTTAGCTTGTTCAAGTGTAATTTGAGGCGCAGCATTTACAGACATAGGCCATATCCCCTTGCTGTTAGCCTAGTCGCTCAAATACTTTTTCAAGCTTAGTTTTGAGCGTACCCGCAGTAAACGGCTTAACAATATATCCGTTCACCCCTGCTTGCGCTGCTGCAACAATTTGTTCTTTTTTCGCTTCTGCGGTAACCATCAACACTGGAATGTGCTTAAGCTTTTCATCTGCGCGTATTGCACGAAGCAAATCAATACCTTGCATGCCCGGCATATTCCAATCAGTTACTACAAAGTCAAACTCCTGATTTTGTAGCATCGGAAGTGCTGTACTACCATCATCAGCTTCTTGAACATTGGTAAAGCCTAAATCTCTTAATAGGTTTTTGATTATTCTTCTCATAGTAGAGAAATCATCAACCACGAGAATCTTCATGTTCTTATCCAAAACTTCCTCCAGTGAGGTTCGAACCCAACTATTTTATGTACTCTAATTTATCCAGTCATTGATTTTAGCTTTAAGCTTTATCATTGCCTGACCGTGAATTTGGCTTACTCGAGATTCACTGACATCAAGGATGGCACCAATCTCTTTTAAATTCATTTCGTCGTTATAGTAAAGTGATAAAACCAGAGCATCCCTTTCGGGTAACGCTTTGATAGCATTTACTAAAGACTCGTTAAAACGTTCATTTTTAACGTTATTAAACGGTTTGTCTAGCGCAAAATCGCTGTTTGCTGGGGTTATCACGTCTTCATCAACCCCAAGATCCTCAATACCGATGACTTTACTTGCATTTACATCATGTAAAATATGATGGTACTCATCTAGAGATATATCAAGTTTTTCAGCGATTTCAGTGTCTTTTGGTTCTCGACCAAGGAGAGATTCGAGCTCAGATATAGCTTCTGCAACCATTCTGCTATTTTTGTGAACAGAACGAGGCGCCCAATCACCACGACGGATTTCATCCAGCATTGCGCCTCGAATACGGATCCCGGCAAAGGTCTCGAAACTAGCGCCTTTAGTTGCATCGAAATTTTTAGATGCTTCAATCAACCCAATCATACCTGACTGGATCAGATCGTCGAGTTGCACACTTGCCGGAAGTCGAGCAATCAGGTGGCACGCCACTTTTTTGACAAGTGGAGCATGCCGTTCAACCACCTTATGAATGTGGTCTGAAGTTTGATATCCCGCAGCTCTATTGACCGGAGAAGCCATAATCACCCGTTTACAAGTTGTTCAATGAAAAATTCTAGATGACCGGAAGGTTGATGCGGAATTGGCCATTTCACTGCCTTAGCGGCAAGTCCCTTAATCGCAATCGCCGCAGGAGAACTCGGAAATAAATCCACGATAGCTCTTTGTCTGCGAGAAGATTTACGCATGTTTTCGTCAAACGGTACGGTGGCCACTAAT
The DNA here is from genome assembly GCF_024124685.1 of Pseudoalteromonas sp. OANN1. Classification (NCBI taxonomy): domain Bacteria; kingdom Pseudomonadati; phylum Pseudomonadota; class Gammaproteobacteria; order Alteromonadales; family Pseudoalteromonadaceae; genus Pseudoalteromonas; species Pseudoalteromonas sp. OANN1. The sequence goes on along the minus strand of NZ_JAMXSE010000006.1, from coordinate 215,945 downwards.
TCCAGTGCTACATCAAGAAAACGGTCTGTAACTTTTGAAAGTTTAGCAAATAATTCTTGCCCTTCACGCATACTGCGGACCATATTGGCAACAATTTTAAAACGATAGACACCATGCTCTCTGCTCAAAACTTTGATCAACGCGTAAGCATCTGTAATGGAAGTCGGTTCATCACACACCACAACCATCACATCTTGTGCAGCTCGAGAGAAGCTCAGAACCATATCTGAGATACCAGCTGCGGTATCAACAATTAATACATCAAATTGCGTGTTAAGCTCGCTAAATGCACGAATAAGTCCTGCATGCTCTGCGGGAGTCAGCTCTACCATACTTTGAGAGCCTGAAGTCGCCGGTACAATTTTAATTCCAGCGGGACCTTCTACGAGAATCTCATCTAGTTCACATTCACCCGACAACACGTGTGACAGATTCTTTTCTACCCTTAGACCTAACATCACATCACAGTTTGCCAAGCCCAAGTCCGCATCTAAAACGAGAACTCGCTGTCCTTGTTGGCCCATAGCGATGGCAGTATTGAGCGAGACGTTGGTTTTACCCACCCCACCTTTTCCACCGGTCACGGCTATTACTTTTACACCCTGGTTGCTATTTTGACTCATTCTACGCAGGCCACTTGCTTGATCTAAAACTGTGTTAATCATACATTCCTACTGACTCTGACGCTACAGGTACACGTCGAGAGTGCTGTGCTTTTATTCTTTTTAAATACAATTGCTCAGCCTTTTTTACTAGCTTTTGAGCATTTGCTACGCGAATGTCTTCTGGCACTCGCTGACCGTTGGTAAGATACCCTATTGGCAAGCGATTTTGAATCGCTATGCTAATTATCTCACCTAAACTTAGACTTTCATCAAGTTTTGTGAAAATACAGCCACTTAAATTTACTTTTTTGAAGTGTCTTACTGTTTCTTGTAACACATTCATTTGTGCTGTCGCACTTAATACTAAATAGCTGCGAATATCTACTCTCGCGCTACGCATAAGTGTATTTAACTGTTCAGTTAAGCGCAAATCTCTTTGACTCATTCCCGCTGTATCTATTAATACTAGACGCTTATTGCGTAAATGATAAAGCACTTCTGCAAGTTCATTTGCATCTTTAACTTGCTTAACCGGACAACCAATGATTCTACCATAGGTAGCTAACTGCTCGTAAGCGCCAATTCTGTAGGTATCTGTCGTTATTAACGCCACTTTATCTGCACCGTATTTTTGTGCACCTAATGCCGCTAATTTTGCAACCGTTGTGGTTTTACCAACACCAGTTGGACCCACCATCGCAAATACTCCACCTTGACGAAGAATATCATTGTTAGTGGTGTGCATTTGGTTGATCACCATGTTTAACAATGCATTCCAGGCTTCTTTACGAGACACATCATCAGGGATAAAGCATGCCATTTGCTCAGCGACATCTTTGTCTATTCCCATTCCTTCCAGACGGTCAACAAGACACGCACGGGTTGGATCACGACGAGCCATTTCTTGTTTCATTAGACCAGATACTTGATGTTCAAGTAATTGACGAATAGCGTTCATTTCTTCGCGCATTGCACTCATTTCGTCAGGCTTGGCATTTAACTCAGGTAAATCATCACCAAAACCGTTGTCTAACTCATCCGACTCGCCCCAATGCTGTGGCTGCTCAAATGCATCATCATCAAAGTCAAAAGATTGGCGACGAGCTTGCTGTGGCTTCGCTTGGTGCGCCGGCGCAGCAGTTTGTGTTTTACGTTGGCTGCTTAACATTTGCTCTGTATCAATCCCCGATTGGGAGAACATAGAAGCAAGTTCTGGTGAGCGTGGGCGCGGTGCCTGACGCTCTAGCAATGCCGCTAAGCTATCGGCAACTTGCGCTTGTTTTGCTGGCTGTGCTTGGCGAGGCTCTGGACGGACAAAGCGGGTCGGAGCCTCGTTTGAGGCAGTCGCACGGGCAGCTGGAGCTTGCTTAACAGGTGCTGCAGCACGGTCATTATCAACTGCTGCGACGATTTCAACACCATCTGCTAACTTTTTGTTAGACATAATGACAGCATCTGCACCAAGCTCTTCTTTTACTTCATTTAAAGCCGTACGCATATCTTTTGCGAAGAAACGTTTAATTTTCATGTTACAGCCCCTTTATCCTCTATTGTCCAACCGAGCTCACTATCTTAATTTGTCTTTCTTCCGGCACTTCTTGATATGACATCACTCTAAGACCTGGAATCGTATGTTTAACAAATCGAGACAGCACACTTCTTAACATACCTGAGGTTAATAAGATGGAAGGTTCCCCTAGCATTTCTTGGTTGTGATGTGCTTCTCTTAATGATTCTTGAAGCCTCTCAGCCAAGCCAGGTTCAATACCCGCCCCCTCATCACCTGCGTTCTGAAGTGACTGATGCAACATCTGTTCCAACTCAGGCGCCAATGTTATGACAGGAATTTCTTCTTCGCTTCCAACGGCATCTTGAACAATCAATCTGCGTAATGAAATTCTTACCGCAGCCGTTAACACATCAGGGTCTTGGCTCCGTGGGCCGTACTCAACTAAGGTTTGTACAATCGAGCGCATATCTCGAATCGCAACGCCCTCATTAAGCAGATTTTGAAGCACTTTTACCACGGTAGTGAGTGGTAAAATATCAGGCACTAAGCCTTCAACTAATCTAGGGTGACTTTTCGCAAGCATATCTAATAGGTTTTGTACTTCTTCATGGCCAAGCAATAGTGATGCATTATTCGTCAATAATTGACTGATATGTGTTGCCACCACAGTTGCAGCATCTACTACTGTATAGCCAAGCGAATGCGCCTCATCTTTTTGGTCTGGCTTAATCCATACCGCATCTAGGCCAAATGCAGGATCTTTAGTTTCTATACCTTTAATCGGCCCAAACACCTGCCCTGGATTAATTGCAAGTTCGTCGCCATGCTTCAACTCACCGGTTCCTGAGCCAACTCCCATTAAAGTAATATTGTATGCATTTGGATCTAGTTCTAGGTTATCGCGAATATGTACCGGCGGTACTAAAAAGCCCAGTTCCTGAGATAGCTTTTTACGCACCCCTTTAATACGACTGAGAAGCTCCCCGCCTTGGGCTTGGTCAACTAGAGGAATTAGGCGATAACCAACCTCTAAACCAATCACATCAACAGGTTGTACATCATCCCAACCAAGCTCTTTTTGATCTTGTTGATGGCCTCCTTTGGCAGCAGGTCCTTTGGCAGCTTGTTCTGCCTTTTCGATTTCCGCCTTTTTCTTTTGCTGGCTTGTGTAATAGGCTATATAGCCAAGTAATACACCTAAACCTAGGAAGGCAACATGTGGCATGCCTGGAACGAGTCCCATGGTGATCAAAATACCTGAAGCAATAGCTAGCGATTTTTCATTACCCAGTTGGCTTTTAAACTGATCGCCCATGTTGTGCGATTCATTTTGACGCGTTACGACAATTGCAGTGCCAATTGAGAGTAAAAGAGATGGAATTTGCGCGACCAGACCGTCACCGATTGTCAGCATGGTATATACTTCCATCGCGTGGCCAAAGCTTAAATCATGCTGGATCATCCCAACGAAAAGGCCACCTATTATATTAATGGCGAGGATCACGATACCTGCAATAGCATCACCTTTAACGAATTTACTTGCACCGTCCATTGACCCATAAAAGTCGGCTTCTCGAGTCACTTCTTCACGACGAGCCCGGGCGTCATCTGCAGAGATAAAACCGGCATTTAAGTCCGCATCAATGGCCATTTGCTTACCCGGCATAGCATCAAGGGTGAAACGCGCAGACACCTCTGAAATACGACCCGCACCTTTGGTAATTACGACAAAGTTAATAATAATAAGGATAAGGAATACAACTAAACCGACGGCGTAGTTGCCACCAATAACAACACTACCAAAGGCTTCGATCACCTTACCTGCCGCATCACCACCATTATGACCTTCAAGTAATACGACGCGAGTACTCGCTACGTTTAATGCCAATCGCATGATAGTCGCGATCAGTAGTACCGCCGGAAACATACCAAATTCGAGTGGCTTCAAGGTATAAACAGTCACCAATAGCACCACTAGTGCCAATGCAATGTTGAAGGAAAATAGAATATCAAGCAAAAAAGGAGGTAACGGTAGAATAACCATGCCAAGTGCTGCAAGCACCAACAATGGAGTACCCACACCTTTAGCATATTCTTTTTTATCTCGATTGAGTTGTTGTAAAACTGCTTTAAATTCCATAACTTAACACAAGCAAAAAATTGACACATAGCAACAAATGCAATATGCGTTCCAATTAATAGCTTATTTTTATGAGAGCAATTTTAATGCTTCAAATCGTCTGGGATTGGTAAATCTCGAGTAAGTGCAACGGGTCTTTTCCCTTTGCCCTTTTGAAAACGATTTAGCTGAAATACATATGCAAGTACCTGTGCAACCGCGGTAAACAATTGTTCAGGGATTTGATCACCTACTTCGGTCGTGTGGTAAAGCGAACGAGTCAATACAGGTGATTCCACTATCGGCACTTCATTCCCTTTGGCTATTTTTCTAATTTGCATCGCAAGTTCATCAACTCCTTTTGCAATTACAATAGGCGCTCCCGCTCGTTCAGTGTCGTATTTAAGCGCAACCGCATAGTGAGTAGGGTTGGTCACAACAACATCTGCATCTGGTACATCTTGCATCATACGTCGTTGCGACATTTCTCTTTGTGTTCGACGGATCCGCGCTTTTATCTGAGGGTCACCTTCTGAGTTTTTGTATTCATCCTTGACTTCTTGTAGCGTCATTTTAAGCTGTTTATGGTGGTTATAACTTTGATAAGGGGCATCAATCGCTGAAATAATGATCATGGTGCAACTAAGTGCTAAAAACATCCACGCAATGATTTCTAACGCATGCTCTATACTCGATGGGATTTGCTCAATACTCAAGTGTAATATTTCGTTAAAATACATATTGATAAGCAAGATTGCAAAGCCAGCTACTAATACAAACTTAAGAACTGACTTCAATAACTCTATGGCCGCTTGCGGGCCTAACATTCGCTTAAATCCCTTCAATGGGGACATTTTACTTGCTTTTGGAGCGGCTGCCTGCCAAGAAAAGTTAAAGCCCCCGAGTAACGTATTCCCCACTATTCCTGCAATTGCGATTATAAAAACAAACATGGCCATTGGAAATAGCAGTTCAGCAGCAATATCTCCCCACACAGCAAACATTTTGGTTGTATCGTAGGTTTCATTGCGATTGAGCGACAACATTCGCCCCATAACATTGTAGAGCGCCTTCCCAATTCCAGGCCCATACAAAAGTAGAGCTATTGCAGAAAACAATAACACAAACGTCGTGCCGAGCTCTTTTGAACGGGCTATTTGGCCCTTCTTCCTAGCATCGTCTATTTTCTTGGAGGTGGGTTCTTCGGTGCGTTCTTGACCGGAATCTTCTGCCATTTCAGACTCCTATACCGTGCAACCAATTAGATCGCACATCAGCTCTGTCATTTTGAGCCATTGAAATTCAAATTGTGCTAAAAAATTACCCAATGTCGCCCAAATAATGGTAAGCCCTGCAACTAAGGTAAAAGCAAACCCCACAGAGAAAATGTTCATTTGAGGCGCGGCTCGAGTCATAATCCCAAATGAGATATTGATAATCAACATTGCAGTTAACGGAGCTAATGCAAGTGCAAGAGCCGTAGAGAACATCCATCCCCCCCAATTAACTATTCGCCAAAAATTGTCTACCGCCCACCAGTTCCCTGCAATGGGAAAGCTTTCAAAACTATACACAACCATTTGGATCATCATCAGATGGCCGTTATAAACAAAAAACAGTAATGTCGCTAATATTAAATAGAACTGACCGACAGCAGGTACACTCAACCCATTGGCCGGATCTACAACAGATGCGAAACCAAGACCGGTTTGCATAGCAAGGATTTGACCCGCAATGATAAAAGTATTCAGAAGTAGCAATGAACCAAACCCAATAGCTACCCCAGTGACCATTTCTTGAATAACAACTAAAATCATCGAAAAGGAGAACAAATCGGTAAATTCTGATTTGGGCAAAACGGGGACCACGGCAAAAGTAACGACCACGGCGAGTGCAAACTTAATTCGGGCAGGTACACTCTGTGCCCCAAGCCCCGCCATTACCATCATCATTGAACTTATCCGCACCAGTGGAAGTAAAAAATCACTTAGCCACTGCATGATTACCGCAAAGGTGAACTCCATGATTAGCCTGCAATTTCAGGGATGCGCATCACCAAAGAGGTAAAATAGTCCATTAGTTCTTGAGTGAGCCAATGGCCGCCAATGATCAGCGCAAGGATAGTAATAATGAGACGAGGTAAAAAGCTTAATGTTTGTTCATTAATCGATGTTGCTGCTTGAAACACAGCAACAACTAAACCAACTAGAAGCCCAGGTACTACAATCGCCGCCACCAGCTTGATGACTAAAAACAATGCATCACTTAAGATATCGACAAAGACTTCTGGTTCCACATTACACCCCCAATCCGAAGCTTCTGGCCAGTGTACCCATGACCAAACTCCAACCATCGACGAGCACAAAAAGCATAATCTTAAACGGCAAGGAAACTATCATTGGAGATAACATCATCATACCCATGGCCATCAAGACACTGGCTACGACTAAGTCGACTATCAAAAATGGAATAAAGAACATAAAGCCGATAATAAAAGCCGTTTGCAGCTCAGATGTAACGAAAGCCGGAATAATAACGATAAACGGCGTGTCTTCAGGGCTATCAAGCTTGTCATAACCCGCTATCTTGGCAAAGGTTTCAAGGTCTTTAATTCGAGTTTGTGACAGCATAAAGGCTTTCATCGGTTCTTTAGCACGTTCAAGTGCTTGGATTGACGTGATTTCTTCCTTTATGTACGGCTGCACCGCTTCATCATTTATCTGCGAAAATATGGGTGCCATTATAAACAACGTCAAAAACAACGATAAACCGAGTAAAATTTGATTCGATGGCGACTGCTGCAGACCAATCGCCTGTCTCAAAATCGCAAGCACAACAATTATTCGAGTAAACGAAGTCATCATGATAACAGCTGCTGGAATAAAACTCAGCGCTGTCATAATGGCGAGTACTTGAAGTGTCACTGAGTACTCTTGAGAGCCATCAGGGTTTGTTGTAACGTTTATTGCTTCTATCCCTTCTGCAGAAGCTACCCCAGAAAACAGTAATAAACAGAGTATCAGCAATCTAATCATGACTTTTCTTATTATGGTTATTGGCTACTTGCCCTTTGCCCGCAAAAAACTTTTGTAACTCATTTGCAAATGGCGTTCGGCTAACATCATCTAACGGTGTTTCCAACTGGTATAAGTAGTTGATATTACTTGGTGTTACTCCAAGCAAGTGCTGCTTTTCATCCAACTCGATAACCAGCAAACGTTCTTTAGTACCGAGCGATATACTTCGGATCACCTTAAAGTCTTTCTGGTTTACAATATTGGGATTTAAACGTTTTAAAACGAACGCTAAGCCTAAAATAAGTAGGATCACCAACATCAGAGACAATCCCATGGAAAGTAGCTCTGAGCTTAACCCCGCGGTACCAGCCCCTACAGAAGATTTAGGTACTGTCTCTGAGGTTGTTGCAGTGACAGCCCGTGTATAAAAAGCGATGCCAAACACTGCTAAAGACCAACCCCAGCGCATTAACGTAGCTTTTTAATACGCTCAACCTGACTAATGACGTCCGTTAAGCGAATACCAAACTTGTCGTTTACTACAACCACTTCACCGTGTGCGATCAACGTACCGTTAACAAGTACGTCCAGCGGTTCACCAGCTACTCGATCCAGCTCAACAACAGAGCCCTGATTTAGCTGTAATAAGTTACGAATATTAATTTTAGAGCGGCCAACTTCCATAGAAATGGTAACTGGAATGTCTAAAATGGTATCGAGTTTTCGTTTTTCATCTGACGATAATGCAGGCGCTGAATCTTTGAGTTCATCTAACTCTGCAACTTCTGGCTCACTGCCACCTTCGGCACCTTCGGCTTCAGCGAGTGCTGCTGCCCATTCGTCCATAGTATCTTGATCATCGCTCATTGGATTACTACCTGATTAAGTTAATTTGTTGTCCATAATTAGTCTCACGATTTTGCGTATACAAGTCCGCGACTACCAATCTAAATCTACACCTTCAGAAAGATGTAGATCTTCTTCTAATTCTGCCAGTTCAGCATCAGAGTCGAGCTTTTTACCACCTTTGGTAAATACATGAAGCTCAGACTTAACTGATTCTGGACGTTTAATTTTTTCACTGATCTGCAACGCGACATTGTCACGAGAACGGCCCATTTTTGCTCTAAACGTTGGCAATTCTTCAATAAAAACCGTTACATGCTCTGGCATTTCCACAGGAATAACATCACCAGCTTGAAGCTTCATTATTTGCTCAAGCGATAAGTCAACTTCCAGTAACTGGGAAGAAATCTCAACTTCTACATCCATAATCTCATCACGAAGCGCCTTACTCCAACGTAGATCGGTATCTTCAGTATCTGATTGAACACCGGCATCGAGCAATTCTCGAATAGGTTCTAACATAGAGTAAGGCAGTGAAATATGGAAATCGCCCCCTCCACCGTCTAACTCGATGTGAAAAGAGCTAATCACCACCACTTCTGTAGGTGACACAATATTAGCCATCGCTGGGTTCACCTCTGAGTCGAGGTATTCAAACGACACATCCATCACCGGCGCCCAGGCTTCTTTGTAATCTTCAAAGATGATCTTAAGGAGCATCTGCACGATACGACGTTCCGTTGGTGTAAACTCACGCCCCTCGATCTTGGCATGATAACGACCATCCCCACCAAAAAAGTTGTCTACAAGAATAAAGACCAGACGCGCTTCCATGGTTATCAGGCCAGTACCTTTTAGCGGTCTAAAGCGCACCATATTCAAGCTGGTAGGAACGAATAGAGTATGGATATATTCGCCAAATTTCAGCATTTGTACGCCGTTGATAGAGACCTCAGCGGTGCGGCGCATCATGTTGAAAAGGCTGATCCGCATATGGCGGGCAAATCGTTCATTTACGATTTCAAGCGTCGGCATTCGCCCACGCACAATTCTATCTTGAGACGAAAAGTCATACTGTAAGGCACCAGCACCTTCGCCGTCACCACCATCACCGATTTCGTCTTCTTCGACTTCATCTACACCATGGAGTAGCGCATCAATTTCGTCTTGGGATAATAAATCGCTCACAAATACTACCTTATTGCATCACAAAGCCAGTAAACAACACACGCTCGATTACTTTGCTACCTTCAACCCCTTCCATCGCAGCTTGGACTTTATCTAGCGCCGTTAAGCGCAACGTTTCTTTACCTGCACTTGTGCTTAACTCATCAGCAGTAGTCGTTGAAAACACGCTCAGTAAAGTACCTTCAATCAAGGGAATATGCTTCTTTGCTACTTCTTCATTAACATCACCGCGAACCAGCAGCTGAACTTTAATTTGCACAATTCTATCGCGACTAGCACCTGGTACATTAAAAACAAACGGGCGAGGCATAGCAACGTACAGTGCGCTCCCCATTTGCGCAGCGCTACCTTGCTCCGCTTTAACTTCGCTTGCTGTCGTCTCTTCTGCTAAGGATTCTTCTGGTGCGTCTGAGCCTGAAAATAAGAAAAACCCTGCGACACCGCCGAGTATCAATACCGCAGCGGCAATAATGATAATCAGCTTTTTCTTAGAACCACCCGTTTCTTCTATTTCTAAGTCGGTTTCTTCAGCCATAGCAAGCCCTTATGATCTTTATTAATTATAATAATAGCAGGTGTTAGGCATAGTAATCTATTGCAGAATCAGTATTTCTCTTTTGCGGCGATTGCGAATTATCAGAAATCCCCGATTCATCACCTAGAGTTTGCTGTCCACTCGTATTGCCACCAGCAGTTTGCGACTCTGATTCAGTATTTCCACCTTGCTGATGTGATATTTGGCTCTCACCCAGCTCAATACCCTGCTCAGCTAACATTTCTCTTAGTCTTGGAAGTGATTGCTCTAACAATTCTTTAGCTTGCTGATTTTGCACCACAATATTCACTTGGGCCTGCTCTGCATCGCTTTTTATCCGAATTTGCATCGCCCCAAGCTCTGGCGGGTCTAAGCGAATCTCAGCTTCCTTATTGTTAAGGTTTAGCATCAGTCCTACCCGTTGATGCAGCTCTTTAGCGGCATCTTGACGTGCTATGTTAATCGCCTGTTGAAGATTAGCATCTGTTGCTTGCTTTGTCTGTGTTGTGCTTTGGTTTGTTGGCTGAGACTGTTGAATTTGCTGAACTTCTTTCAATGTTTGGTTTAGTGAGCTAGTGTCTTGCGATGCGCTTAAAGGACTTGCTTCAGGCTTGACTGGAGTTGGTATCGCTGTTGCAGCATTAGCCGATTGACGCTCATTTTTAACCGTCTCTTTCGCGATGCTTGCTTCCGCTTGCATCAGCTTACTATTTTCTTTATCAACTATCTTTTCACTTATTTGTTTTTCTAAGTTCTGTTTTTCTGAACTTTGCTTCTCTGCTGCCAACTTTTCATCGCTAGTCAATTTATTTACAGCTATATTTTTTTCAGCACGTTCATCCTCTTTAACTGCCACAGCCTGCTGCTCACTATTGTTAGACTTTTCTTGCGCGCTATTTACATTAAAAGACGCTTGGGTAGTGTTTTTAACATCCGTAGCAGCTTCTTGCGGCGTGTTTGTTGTAGTTTGTGTTACGACAGAGGATGGCACAAATGCTTTAAATTGCTGTGCATTTGCGATATCAACACCTTTACCAATTAATTGAGCTACGGCTTTTTGTACACTTGGTGATGCATCATAAATATCCAGCTTACCAGCTATCACGGCTTTTAATTCTTGTTGTTGCTGTACGGTCAACTTTTCTACCATAGTTTGCACATCTGTAGTGCTTTTAGTACTTACTGCGTTTTTGTCTTTTGCAGTTTGTGCACTAGCCTCAGAGACGGTTTGCTTTGCCTCTGATTGCTTAGCTTCAGATGAGGAAACCGATTGAGCAAGTTCTGATTTCTTAGCAGCTAAGAGTTCTTTCAGTTGCGCGGTTTCAGACTCACTTTCAACTTGAGACCCGATTGACTTATTAGCGCTTGTCTCCCGTTTTTCTATGTTTGTATTGGTAACCAAGGCTTGAGTGCTAGTATCCTTTTGTAACTTAGGCTGTAATATTTGCTCTTCAGTTTCTGAACTGTCATTCAATAACGAAGGTTTAGCAACCTCACCTTCTGAGTCTTGGCTGTCCAAAAAAGCTGCCTGCTGTAATAACGAGGTTGGCTTAGTACCGGCGTTTTCAGTTTGGCCTTTCCCCCCTCGACTGAGTTGACTTGCTTCGTCTTGTAGTTGCTCCTGAGACAGTGCACTATCGCTAGCTACAACCTCTTCATCAGCCGAAGAAGCATTGCCCAATGCTTCTTTGACTGATTGCGCAATTGCTGTTGGGATTTGACTTAATGAAGTGCTCTGCTGTTTTGCAGCGTTGATCTGAGCATACAAGTCATTATCAGGGGAATCTGGGAGTGGTTTGTCCACAACTACCTGACCTTTGTCAGTGTAGCTAACAGTAGAAGTTGGTACTTCCCCTTGCTGCTTAGAAGAAGAGGCTTGTGCTTTACTATCAGACTGCGGAGCATCATCTAATGCTACTTCGCTATCTATTGGCACATCCAGATCTGAGGTTACAGGATCTGCAGACTCTTTTACCTGCTTGTTTGCACTCTCTTGTTCAGCTAACTCTGCCATTAAAGCACTAAACCCAGAGCCGCCCTCAGAACCCTCAGCATCCATATCTTGGGATTTTTCTTTAATATCAACCTCGTTACTGCCTCGTTGCAGCATGGATGCAAGCATTAGATTCATCTTAAAGCTACCTCATAAAGTGGCAATGTCCTGCCGTTGTAATACACCATTAAAAACCAACACTATGAATATTAGTGACTTTTACGAGTGAACTACCTAAATAATAAAACGCTGATTATTACGAAGCATATTTCGAGCCAACTTACCAAGCACGCTCTCTTCGTACAAACTGATTCGTTGCAAACTCATCAAGCATCTTTTGCTCTGCTTTGGCAAGACGAGTTTGCTTCGCAAGGGCTTGCTTCTCGATAAGCTTTTCAATTGCCTTCGTTTTAGCCTGCTGTGCTAGCCATAGCTTGCGGCGTTGTTCAACCACCTGCTTCGCGGTGTTGACCGTTTTTGCTTGCTGATCAATAGCCTGCTCAATCTTATTAATAAAGTTATGGTATTGATTGAAACCGCCACTAGACAGACCAACTTGTGCTTTACTATGAAGCTGCATGCTGTATTCCAGACGGAAATCGTTTAGTCCCGATAACCGTTGTTGGTTTGTTGCTAAGTGCTGCTGCGCTTGAACAAAATTCGCTCGAAGGTTATCTTCTTTGTCTTTTTCTAGCTTAAGCAATAAAGTCAGTTTGTTATTTGCCATTATGCTTGTCCTAGTAGCTTAGCGAGGCCTTGTAAACACTCGTCGTAATTGATCACGTCTTTCATGCCTTGCTGAAGGAAGTTATTCACCGCAGGCATCATATTTATCGCCTGATCTAGCATCTGATCACTGCCACGTTGATAAGCACCTAAGGTGATCATGTCTTTATTTTGCTGGTACATTGAATAGACTTGTTTGAGCACTCTGGCTTGTTGCATGTGTGCCTCTGATACCACTTGAGGCATCACTCGACTAATGGACTTTTCAATATCTATCGCTGGATAATGACCACTATCGGCAAGCTCTCGTGATAATACAATATGACCATCCAAAATAGCTCGGGCAGCATCGGCAATGGGGTCTTGCATATCATCACCTTCACTCAATACCGTAAAAAATGCGGTAATTGAGCCTTGTCCTTCACCACCATTACCTGCGCGCTCAACCAATGCTGGGAGCTTTGCAAACACGGAAGGCGGATACCCTTTTGTGGCTGGCGGCTCGCCTACCGCAAGCGCTATCTCACGCTGTGCCATGGCATAGCGCGTCACTGAATCCAATAACAACAGTACATTTAACCCTTGATCGCGAAAATACTCCGCAATAGTCACAGCACTTTCACAGCCTTTTAAACGCATCAGCGGTGAGGCATCGGCGGGAGCGGCAACCACTACGGAGCGGCTTCTACCCTCGGCGCCCAAAATCTCATCAATAAATTCTTTCACCTCACGACCACGTTCACCGACCAAGCCTACGACAATAACATCCGCTTCACTGCCTCGTGTCATCATGCCAAGCAGTACCGATTTACCCACACCACTCCCTGCAAACAGACCCATACGTTGACCTTGACCCACTGTCACGATCGAATTTATCGCGCGTACACCTACATCCATTGGTGAGTCGATTGGACGCCTTGCAAGTGGGTTAATGGGCGCTGCGGCAAATTTCAGATGTTTCTCAGCGTCAATGGCACCGAGGCCATCTAGTGGTCTACCAAGTCCGTCAACCACGCGGCCAAGTAGACCCATTCCGACAGGCAATCCAGCATCCTTGACTTTTGGGATCACTCGCGCTCCAGGAAGGACGCCTGTAATATGATCGTTTGGCATAAGGTAAAGCGTTTCTTGATTGAAACCGATGACTTCTGCATCAATAAAACCGCCCAGCGTCTCGATTTTACATTGACTGCCGACGGGAGCACTTAGCCCCCTAGCTTCAAGGGTGAGGCCAACCACACGGGTGAGGCTGCCTGCAACCGCAACCCCGTATGGTTTGATAAATTTCTGATACTTACTGATGCGCTCGCTCATAGCAGCAGATGTCGACATGTTCGCAATTACCTTAGGAAGGCATCGTTATCCTGTTTTGATTGCTTCGCTTATCTAGATAACAGTGCAGTATTATTGGTTTATACCGCTATCTTGCAAAAATGATTCCAACACTTCGCTAATACGGTTCTTAAGCGTCATATCAATGGATGACTGTGGCGTCTTCACCTCGCAGCCACCTCTGTCCAACGTCGGCTCTGGAAGTAACTGCCAATGCTGTGATTGTATATGTTCTTCGCCGTACATGGCTTGCACTAAGGCTAAATCTTCTGGATGCAGATGGATGCGTACTGTTTGATCTTTGACAGGCAGCGCGTCCATTGCTTTTTTCAACGCGTTTAAAATGAGTTCAGGCGAGGTTTTGAGTTCTTTAAAAATAACCTGCTCTGCCAATAAATTGACGAGTACTACCAGCTGCTTTTCACACTCATCATCAACCTTATTCAGTGGCGTTTGCATGCTATCTAGAATAGCGGATAGCGCTTTCATCCTTTCTTCAATAAGCGGTTGTGCTTCCTCAAGTCCCTTTTCTTTACCTATTTCTACGCCTTCTTTATAACCGGCTTCTTTACCTTCAGAAACCCCTTTGTCAAAGCCTTCAATATAGCCCTGTTCATGGCCTTGCTTTATTCCTTCGTCGTAGGCGTCCTGACGGATCTGCTCTAATTCTTCAATGGTCAAAGTAGGAAATTCAGGCTCTTGTGGCTCAGGTTCGGAGTGTGCCTGCTTTTTCGTATACAGCTCTTCAAGCGGTGTACCGAATGCGGTCGAACGACCGCGGAATTTTTCGGGCTTATCCGTAACATCTGGAATGGGCCAGTTTTCTAATAACTCATCCAGCGCTTCGGTGCTGACTGGGCGGCCTTTATACAACTTTTTATCGACCATGGTTTATAGGAACTCCTCACCACCACCGCCACCAAGCATAATTTCGCCTGAGTCAGCCAAACGTCTAGCCGTTGCCAAAATTTCTTTTTGTGCTGCTTCCACTTCACTGATCCGTACTGGAGGCATAGCCTCAAGGTCATCTTGCATCATCTCAGCAGCACGCTTGGACATATTCTTCATAATCTTTTCTTTCAAAGATTCGTCTGCACCTTTTATTGCTTTCATCAGTACGTCTTGCTGTACTTCACGCAGAATAGCCTGAATACCTCTGTCTTCTACATCCATCAAGTTTTCAAACACGAACATGAGGTCTTGAATTTGTTGCGACATTTCTTCGTCATGTTCTCGGATTGAATCCATCAACTGACCTTCAATATTGGTATCCAAGTAATTCATGATATCTGCAGCGGCTTTTAAGCCACCCATTTTCGCTGCTTGTGCACCAGCTTGACCAGCGAACTGCTTCTCCATGATCTCGTTTAGTTCTTGTAGTGCCGCAGGTTGCACTTCTTCTAAGTTTGCAATACGCATTGTTAAATCTAAGCGTACTTTCTCAGGAAACTGAGACAAAATCTCGGCGGATTGCTCAGGCTCTAAATAAGACAATACAATCGTTTGGATCTGCGGGTGCTCGTTGCGGATAATATTGGCAACCTGCTTCGAGTCCATCCACTTCAACGAATCCAACCCTTTTGCACCAGAGCCCATAACTATTTGGTCAATAAGACTTGCCGCTTTGTCTTCACCAAGTGCTGCGGTTAGCGCCTTCTTAATGAAATCTTCCGATTGGAAACCTATCGTACTAAAACTTTGAATTTGTTCGATAAACAAATTGTGCACAGCTGCTATTTTAGCCTGAGATAGGTCATCCATGGAGGCCATTGCCATACCGACCTTTTGCACTTGCTTCGGCTCTAAGTGTTTCAAAATCTGAGCCGCATCTTCTTCAGTCAAACTAAGCAGTAAGATGGCAGCCTTGTCGACGCCATCTAGCTTGTCAACGTCAAAGGCTGCGGGCAATTGTTTTTGTTCTTGATCAGTCATCTTCTGTCAACCACGCTTTCACAACTTGTGATGAGAGTTCTGGTTCGTTAGCAACTAGGGCACGTACTGCTTTGAGTAAGTCCTCGTCGCCATGTAAGTCTGGCAATTGTAATCTACCGTCAGAAGAGAAGCCAACCGCAGACTCATCGAATTCGTTATTTAGCATATCGAGTGTACTGTCACCTAAATCTACACCACTGGTCAACGCATCTTCATCAAAATCTTCAAGCGTATCATCTGGGTAAATTAGACGCTTAAGCATAGGTCTTACTACCGCTAAGATTAGCACAATGATCACTAAGGTACCTGCTGCAAGACGGATTGTCTTTTGAAACCAATCTTGCTCCCAAAGCGGTATCTCTTGCATTTCAGTGAGGTCTTCACGAACGAATGGTACCGTCACTACCTCTAGTGCATCACCTCGCTGCATATCAAAGCCCACACCACCTTGTAGCAAACGACGGATGTTATTTAACTCTTCTTGCGTACGCGGCGCCATTGCCATGTTACCTTCAGCATCAGGTTTTGCGAGGTAGTCAACGGCCACACTCACACTGATCCGGCGAATAACCCCAGTTTGCTGACGTTTATGGCTAATAGTAGTATCTAATTCATAGTTACGGGTTGCTTCTTTTTGATTACTGCTTGGTGTCGCACTTTGACCATTACCGCCTTGCCCTGCAACCTCTGGGATATTTGAGTTTATAGGAGGTTGATTAGTCAGCGCACCCGGAATACCTACTGCTAAACCACCAATATTATTTTCTTCATACGTCGTTTCGCTACGAACCGCAGGTAAATCTGGGTTATAACGTTTTTGCGTTTCTTCAACTGCACTGAAGTCCATCGTTAAGTCAACCTGCGCGGTAAAGTTACCAAGACCTACAGTTGGGATCAGGATGCTATCAATTTTTTCTAGATATTCTTGTTCACGCTTACGTTCGATTTCGTACTCTTTTCTCGAGCGTGCAGCTAAAGAGTCTTGAGAACCAGAGTTGAGTAGACGACCGTTTTGATCGGTGACGGTCACGCGTGAAGGTTCCAGGCCTTGTACCGCTGATGCCACAATGTCTACGATTGAATCAACTTCTTCGCCGCCAAGCGTTTTGCCACGTTTAAGGGTAATAACTACGGTTGCAGAGGGCTTTTTCTCGCGACGTGCAAAGACGTTTTCTTTTGGAATTGCAAGCAACACTTTTGCACGGTTTACGTCTTGTAACTCTTCAATTGTTCTCGCAAGTTGTTGCTCACGACTATGTTTTAAGCGCTCTCTTTCAAGACGTTGGCTAACACCAAAACCCATATCCTGCATCAGAATATCAGTGCCAGAACTCGGAGACTGGGTAAAACCGTCACGCGCCATGCGTAGTTTTATGTCTTGATAGTCCGACTCAGCAACTAAAATGGTATTACCATCTAATTGGTATTCAATTTTCTGTTGGTCTAAAAAGTCTAACGTTTCGACGAGTTCTTCTGTTGGGTATTTACCAAGCGGACGCATATCTGGCTGGCGCGCCCAAATGATAATAAAGATTGCGATTGCTAAACAAATAGCAAGGGCAATAACCAGAGTAACCTGGCGCAACATATCAACACCGCTTAGCGCACTGAAGTAGCCTGATTTTTGCTCTTGTTGCTCATCCGATCCGCTGTCATTATTCAGCGCTGCATCGGAAAGCGTAAGATCTGTTGATTGATTAGTAGCCACGATTACTCTCCACAGTCACTCAATTAAACTGGCATGCTCATGATTTCTTTATAGGCCTCAACAAGTTTATTACGAACTTGCACTGTTGCCTCAAAAGCGACCGACGATTTTTGTTTCGCTATCATGGCTTCTGCAAGAGAAACGCTTCTGTCACCCATTTCAACAGCGGTGACTTTTTGTTTCGCTTCTTGTTGTAAGCCATGAACCGTATTAAGTGCGTCTGAGAGTAAATCGCCAAACTGAGCCGATGAAGATGCCGCCGTCTTAACCGGCTGCACTGATGGCTGTGTGTTTCTCGTCGCTTCTGCAGCCATTGCCTGCATTTCTTGAAATAGCGCTGATGATTGTACTTTCATGATGCTTTACTCAAAATAACTCTTAGTTACCTGTAATAAAGCAGAAAACGTGCCAACTTAAAATCGTTAATTTTCAGTATCTTGAAACATTTTTAGTATGTCGAAAAATTGGCAGTGCATAGAAGTAAAAACTAGGCGCCTAAGATCTGCTGATCTTTATAGGCACCTAATTAAATTTTAATTGACATATAAAGCTTAACCTGAGGTTTGGAAAAGCAATGAGCTAACTCACTCCTTTTAAGCTTAGGTATCTTAGGTTAAGCGGGTAACGCAATCCCTAAATCTCGCATTTTTGCCAGCTTATAGCGAAGTGTGCGAGGACTCATACCCAATACCTCCGCCACCTCTTTACGTTTACCATTAAACTTTGCCAGCGTATCTAAAATAATTTGGTGTTCTTTATCCTGTAACTCATCTTTATAGCTAATGATTTCATCCTCACCTAGAGAGCGCTCCATTAAAGCTGATGCTTCATGATTTAGAAGTGGTGCAGACTCAATCAAAGCCATCGGTGAGAAATTTTCGATAAAAATATCATCTTCTTGAATTTCATTACCTTGGAACAAAATCAGGGCACGTTGAATAACGTTGTCTAATTCCCTTACGTTTCCAGGCCAACTGTGCGAACTGAGCTTGCGCTTTGCACCGCTGCTTAATATAGGTGTTGGCTTGCCTGCTTTTTGCGTATGTCTTACCAACAAATGCTCGGCTAACACAGCGATATCACCTGCTCTGTCCTTCAATGGCAACCACTCTAGCGGGAAAACATTGAGGCGATAATATAAATCTTCTCTAAATACCCCATCATCCACCGCTTCTTTTAAATCGCGGTTACTGGTTGCCAACACTCTGACATCCAGTGAAATGGTTTTTCTGCTGCCTAGACGCTCAACCTCGCGCTCTTGTAACACGCGAAGTAATTTTGCTTGTAATCCCAAATCCATCTCTGTGATCTCATCAAGCAAAATCGTTCCCTTTTGTGCTTGCTCAAATTTTCCAGGGCACGCTTGAATGGCACCTGTAAACGCCCCCTTTTCGTAACCAAATAGGGTCGCTTCGAGCATATTTTCCGGGATTGCAGCGCAGTTAATTGCGATAAAAGGCTCGTCTGCTCTGTCAGATTTATCGTGAATATAACGAGCCAACACTTCTTTACCTGAACCGCTTGGCCCAAGTACCATAACGCTAGCATCCGACTTAGCTACTTTTGCGGCCAGTTCAAGTAGTTTAATACTCTTTGGATCGGCAACAATGGGGCCGTCTGTCTCTTTTTCCTTCTCAGGTAAATAACGTCCAACCATATTAAGCAATACTTCTGGCGCAAATGGCTTCGCCATATAGTCGATAGCACCCAATCTCATCGCCTCAACCGCATCATCAATGGTCGCGTATGCTGTCATCATCAATACCGGTAATTCGGGATAGTTGAGTTTAATGGTCTTTAACAAGTCAAGCCCACTCATGGCACCCATTTGCACATCACTCACCACCAAAGAAAAGGTTTCCTGCTTTAGCAATAAAACGGCTTGTTCCGCACAACTTGCTTCTACGCACTCGATATTTGAAAGCTGCAATGTATCTATGAGTGCTTCTCTTAAACCAGCATCATCTTCAACAACTAAAACTCTGTTACTCATAGCTCCTCCGCCTCAATTAGTGGTAGTACCAAGCTAAAACGCGCGCCCTTACCTTCAACATTGTCTGCCTGCGCAAACCCTTTGTGTGCGTTAGCGACTGAATTAACCACAGCAAGTCCTAGCCCAGTCCCCTGCGACTTAGTGGTAAAAAATGGTTCAAACAACTTGTCTACTAAGGTTTCATCAATGCCAGGACCATTATCAACAACTGAGATACGTACATACTCGCCACACGGCTCGCGCTCTGCATTAAGTTCAATGTGTGCCGCACTGCCAATTATTTGAATACTGTTGTGGATCAGATTTTGGATCGCACTTGCAAGCGCCGTACGATTACCTAATATTTCGATATCTGGCTCAGGTAAAAATGCTTCCAACTTTGCTTGGTTAAGCTCAACCATAGCGTCAGCACCCGCTTTGACTTCACTCAATAACTGTTGCATTGACACTCGCTCAACCACTTGTTGTTCACCGCTTTTAGCAAACAGCAGCATGTCATTAACTTGGCTTTCTAAGTCTTTTAACCGAGACATCAACTTATCGTGAAACTTTTCTCGAGAAGCCGAAGGAAGGTTAGCTGCACCTAGATTTGCACCATATAACATCGCAGCCGATAACGGCGTACGCACTTGATGCGCCAATGAAGCAACCATTTTTCCTAACGCACTTAACCTTTGCATATGCGCAACACGGCTTTGGAGCCGGCGCGTCTCGGTGAGATCTGTCATCAAAATGAGTTGCCCAGGTTCCGGTGTTAGTGCGGTTATATCTAACTTAATTCTTCTGCCATCTTTAAGAGAGACTTCATGGCCATCGTCCTGCTGTGGTCGAAATGAACGCTGAATAACGCTAAACCACTTTTCACCTTCGAGTGGTTCTCCCAACATATCCATCGCGATTTGATTTGCCTTGGCAATCATACCTTGACCGTCAAGTACCACGACACCCGCAGGCATAGTATCAACAAGATGGCTTAACCAACTCGCCTGCTGCCTAAGGTCGCTTAGCTCACCGACGTAGGCTTCTTGCAGCAAACAGGGATTGTAGCGATTCGTCGTTGGTACAAATTGTGGATTAATAACATGTGCTAATGCCATTTTTCCGCTCTCTTAAAAATAAACTCAATGGACAAAAGCAAAAAACGATCCAACTTTATATTTCATTTAAAACATAGAGTTACATAACACCTAACAATATCAATTTATTGACACTGTTTTTATATACAGCATTATGCTAGAGTTTTGAAAGCCAAATGTGATGCCGCAATGAGTAGTTGGCGTAGTAAATCATTTAGCTTATTCATATTCACAAATTAGATAGAAGAGAGCCAACAATGACAATACGATGCGGCTGGGTGGATGAGAGCAAACCCGATTATGTTGAATACCATGATAAAGAATGGGGAAGACCTGTACTGGATGACCAGAGCTTGTTTGAGTTTATCACATTGGAATCTGCACAAGCTGGCTTAAGCTGGTATACCATTTTGAAAAAACGTGAAGGCTATAGAAAAGCATTCCACGATTTTGATGTACACAAAGTGAGCCAGATGACAGAGCAAGATGTCGAGCAGCTATTAGCATTTGACGGAATTATCAGAAACCGAGCAAAAATCGCAGCCACGATAAACAACGCTAAGCGATTTATTGAAATTCAGCAAGAGTTTGGCAGCTTTGCAAAATACCAGTGGCAATTTGTTAATTACAAGCCTGTTATCAATCCCATGCGTGACAAACACGATGCCGTTGCCACCAGTGAACTCAGCGACAAATTTGCCAAGGACTTAAAAAAACGTGGGTTTAAGTTTTTAGGTTCAACCACCGTGTATGCGCATATGCAAGCTTGCGGCATGGTTAACGACCATGCCGATAACTGTTTTTGCAAACAAACCATTATTGCCAGTTATCAAGACTTGGATTTTACTCGACTTTAAACAATAAAACACAAGGCCGCGTATTAAGCGGCCTTGCTGAGTTGATTCGGTAGTAATTGATGAACTATCAGTCACGATTGAGATTATACTTTTTCATCTTCTCAACTAATGTTGTTCGGCGAACGCCCAAGATTTCAGCCGCGCGAGCAACCACATAGTCGTAGCGCTCTAAAGCTTGAGTGATCAAATCAATTTCAAGCTCTGCTAAATATTCTTTTAACTCTATCCCCTCGTCCGGCAGTAAGCCAACATTCTCTGCTTGCGGCGCAAAATCTTCCGCGACCATGTCCTCTTCGTCGTCACTAAAACCATCGCTAAATAGTTCATTGAACGCATCTTTTTCTAATAGTTCCTCTGGATATTCAGGCTCAAACGCTTCAACTTCTATATAGCGGTATTTTTGTGGTAAATCCGTCACATCGACAACCTTGTCTGGGAACATAATCACCATTCGTTCCACAAGGTTTGCAAGCTCTCGAATATTCCCAGGCCAAGCGTGCGACTTTAAGCTGTCTACGGCTCTATCCGTAAACTTAACCGAATTACCCGTTTGTTCATTTACTCTACGTGTTAGTTCTTTTAGCAGTAGCGCAATATCTTCCGCACGCTCGTTTAAAGAGGGGTTTTCAATGGGGAATACATTGAGTCTATAAAATAAGTCTTCGCGAAACTTGCCGTCTTCAATCATGGTTTCAAGATTACGGTGCGTTGCGGCAATCACACGAACATCGGCCTGAATAGGCTTTGTGCCCCCTACTCGTTCATAGGTGCGTTCTTGCAAAACTCGTAACAACTTCACCTGCATTTGCAGTGGCATATCACCGATTTCATCGAGAAAAAGCGTACCGCCTTGCGCAAGTTCAAAGCGCCCTTTTCTGGCTGAAATCGCGCCAGTAAACGCGCCTTTTTCATGACCAAAAAGCTCGCTTTCTAACAATTCCCCAGGGATAGCACCACAGTTAACTGGCACAAATGGTCCCTGCGCACGTTTAGACAATAAGTGTACGTTACGTGCAACCACTTCCTTACCGGTTCCCGATTCCCCCAAAATAAGGACATTGGCGTCGGTTTTAGCCACTTGAGAAATCAAGAAACGAACGTTTTTAACCGCTTCGGTTTCCCCAACTAAACCATCAAAGCTCTTATTTAGTAGCTTGTTCTCTTTGTTTGGAAGCATACGTAAATATTGCTGACAGTCATGTAGCAATTGCATCGTGACTTCTTGCCCAAAGGGTTCGGTGATGAGCCCTATCACATTCGGCAACGCAAGTAGTGGTCTGAGCGTTTCACCTATTAATAAAAATGGGACGGCTGGATGAGATTTTATTAGTGCTTCGTGTGTTAAGCTTTGCAAAGCGCCTAGCACAAAAATTGGTTCTTGGTTGTTATCAAGGATCTTGGGCTCATAATGCTCTTCGGCCAGCACATCGTTTGCTTGACCGACAAAACTAAGTGCCGCACCTAATCCGATCGCTCTTTTGTTGTTGTTATCTAAGATCAAGACCATTGCTTGAGAACCAATCTACTTAAATTTTTTCAATAGTTAGATTGTAAGAGAGATTAAGGGGGATGCAATACCTAAGTGGCAACTTTTTGACATTAACGCCAAAAAATCGCCACTAGAGCTGTTCTATATCAATACTTTGGTATTAATTTATAATAAACCTAGTACCGATGATGCAGACTGATTAGCTTGGCCACGCAAAGCAATAGAAGCTTGCGACAAAATATCGTTGGCGACTTGATCGCTCACTGCTTGCGCGTAATCGGTGTCTTGAATTCGACTTTGGCTAGCCGCAATGTTCTCACGTTGGTTACTCGCAGAGCGAATCGTACTAGATACCGCATTTTCAAATGCACCAAGCTCAGCACGTTGGCTGTTTAAATCTTCAGAAACGGTATCTGCTGCATCGATGGCTGCTTGTGCGCCCGCCTGCGTCGATATGTCCACACTCAATATTGCACTGGCAAAACCACCATCAGTCTGCTGTAGCGACTGAGTAGTATTAGCATCGGGACCTACCTGAAAACTACGAGACTCACCATCAAAAATTTGTGCGCCGCCAAACGTGGTATTTTCAAACGTTTCACTGATTTGCGTTTGCAGCTGCGATACTTCCTCTTGCAATGCTTGACGGTCACTATCTGTCAACGCCCCATTACCGGCTTGAATCGATAATTCTCTAATCCGGGAAACTGCATCATTCACACCAGATAATGCCGAGTCAGCAGTTTGCGAATACGAGATACCATCATATGCGTTACGAATAGATTGACTGTAGCCGTCCTGTTGAGACGTCAAACGATTAATGATCTGCAAAGCCGCAGCATCGTCTGCAGCAGAATTAACCTTCTTACCAGAAGCCAGTTGTTCGTTGAGCTTTTTAGAAACTAACCCAGCCTGCACAGTTGAATGAGAATTCAAACCTCCAATTTTCATAGCATGCCCTCTAATAACGTCTTAAACATATTATAGTATAGGCCGATAAACGAAGGTCTAAAAGGTATTTCTAAAAGCTACGAAACGATCGAGCTTTACATAGAATGCACCTTATACTGCGGTCCAGCCTCCATCCAAACTTAATGTTTGCCCTGTCATATAGTTAGACAGCTGGCTGGCAAGGTAGGCGATGGCACCTTTTACATCTTCTTCTGTCGCCATCCGATCAAGCGGCACCTTACTGTTATATTTTTTGCTAAACGATTCGGGCTGACCTCTTTCAATACCACCCAGTAAAAGAGTGTTAACCCTGATCTGAGGCGCCACAACAGGTGCCATCCAGCGGGTAAGCTGCATTAGGCCCGCTTTACTGGCAGCATAAGCTGCAGGGTTACCCATATCAGTGCCGGCATAGAGGTCCATTTGTGGCCCGACAACGCCGTATATCGAAGAAATATTAATGATGGACTTTACCTTATGTTCCGACCTCGCCATCAACTGACATGCTTGCTGGCTGATCTGGAATGGGGCCGTTAGGTTAACATCAATACATGCCTTAAAAGTTTCCAAAGATTGCTGCGCAAAAGGCACGCACCAGCCGGTGAGATTATCTGTACCAACAAACGCGGCGTTGTTGATCAAACAATTCAGCGTGCCTCCTGTGATAGTCTCTACTTCACGCATCATCTCACTGATGTCGCTGCTTTGCGCCAAATCTACGCGCAGAATGATAATCCGCTTTTGTGCATACGCATCTTTGAACTGCCCTTCTATTGCCGCGTTCAGAGCCTCAGAGTGGCGATCTGCCAGGATCACCTTCCCCCCCAGTTCCAGAATCGTTTCAGCCGCCGTTCTGCCAACATGACCTGCTCCGCCGGTAATGAGTGTCCAGGTGTGCTGCATATCCTGTAGCTGTGCAATCGTCCTCATGCTTGCTCCCGTTTTTTTATTAATAGTTCAGCAAATTCAAAATCTAATTGATCGTCAATATCAATACTATGCGATCTGGGTATTACCACACCTAATGTGCTGCCTGATAACACCCCAGTTGCTGTTAAAACAAACCGTGCCGTCGTCAAATAACCGACCGTTGTCACGTCATATACTGAGGGCACGTCCTGTCTGCGATGGAACTGGCCTGCATCGCACACCAGCGATGTCAGTCCGTCATCATCAAGACGCACCATATTAAAATAAGGGTTTCTTGCTGACTCAGTCACACACAGTGCCAAATCGCAAGTCGACTCATTAAACTGGCTTACCAATCGTTCGATATCCTCGCGGGCACGCAGCGGTGCAGTGCACGGTAAACTCAGAAACAAGTCATCATCTTGCATGTTGCAATGGGCTTGCAGATACTCCACGGCATGCTGCCAGGCAAGCCACTCATTGGCCTGGTCGCTGGCAAGCGCTTCAGGGCGTGTGATCACCTGAGCCCCATAGCTATCGGCAACCTGTGCAATCTCATCACCGTCCGTTGACACATATACGCCCTCTACCTGTGAAAGCTGGTGTGCCAATTCAATGCTATAAGCAAGTAAGGGTTTTCCATTTAATGGCTTAATATTTTTTTTAATAATGCCTTTGGATCCCGCTCGCGCGAATGTAACTGCAAAAATCTTAGCCATGAATTTGTACGTCCTCCTGCTCGATTTGCTCGATCAGTGACTGCACTGCAATCCCCTGACGGAGCTCTGCATCATCGCATTGCCAGTGTGCAATTTTATCGAGAAACACTTGCATCATTCTGATGTAGGGCTGATTGCCCTCTTCGAATACCTCCACAATACGTTCCTCAACCCCATTATGAATAAGGAGCGTTTGTGCGATAGCATCCCACACCAGTTCCCCTTCGGTACCACTCACTTTCAGTGTCCTGAACGCTTTTCTTGACAACATATCCAGGCTGACATGGGTACTAACCTGTTCCTGCTGGCCGGCAATCGTCGCCATAGCCAGGATCTGAGCCTCGTTCTCACAGTCCATCTCCAGACTCGGATGAACCGTTTTCAATACACCAACCTTATTGAGCTTAATCCCGAACAAGCCAATCAAGTAATCTAATTCGTGGCTAAGCTCTCTGAGCACACCGCCACCCAGGGACTTGCGTGCCGATACGCAGGATTGGTAGGGTTTTCCCGGTCGCCATTCGGGCAGATACTGACCGACACTGGCAGAAATACGCCAGATTGTGCCCAAATTAAGCTGCTGAAGTAAGCTTTTTAACTGTGCATATCCCTGAGTAAAGCGCAGATCATATCCCAGCATGACTGGGACAGGGTGATGCTTGTGCTGTGCCAGTAAAGCTTGCGCCTGCTGATGCGTCTGGCAGAGCGGCTTTTCCAAAAAGCAGGGGATACCAAGTTCAAATAGCCGCAAGGCCTGAGGGGCATGCTGCGGTGCCGGAGAGCAGACAAATGCAATATCAAACGTATGAGCAGACAGCGCCTCATCCAGAGCGCTATATACTGTCACGGGAAAACTGTACTGCTGGTCCAGTTGTGCGGCTGAACGACGCACCACAACCAAGTGTGTGATGTCAGCCAGCAAAATTAAGTTATTGATATGGCGCTTTGCAATATTGCCATATCCAGAAACAAGTACCTTCAAAATAACGCCTAGAAGTTATGTAAAAAGTCAATCTGAGCTCGCTCGAAATCAGCCATTCGTCCAATATCGAGCCAGTATTCATGAATTGGGAACATCGCGACTTTTTCTTGTTTCGCGAGACATTCATTGATGAGGTCAGGCATATCTTTGTGACCGCCCTTGGCCAGTGCATTGACGACTTCGGGCGAGATGACGTAGATCCCTGCATTGACAAAATATTTCTCGATGGGCTTTTCGACAATCTCTTTTACCTGATTATCTTGCGCATTAATCACACCATAGGGAACCTGATATTCATATTCCCGCACGCACATAGTGATCTGCGCTTGCTCGCTAAGGTGATAAGCCAGGAGCTCCTTGAAATCAACTTTGGTCAGTAAGTCGCCGTTCATTAAAATCAGGGGATCGGTCTGCGCAGGTAACAAGCTCAATGCACCTGCTGTTCCCAGCGGTTTAGACTCCTCTACATAGCCAATATCGACCCCAAACTGGCTACCATCCTTAAAGTAGTCTTTGATTTGCTCTGCAAGGTAATGCACCGAGACCTTAAACTCCTGAAACCCGTAATTCACAAAACTCTCTATGATAGTTTCCAGAATAGGTTTTGTCCCTACCTTAAGTAATGGCTTGGGACACTCTTCCGTTAAGGGCCTTAGCCGGGTGCCATAACCACCCGCCATCAGAAATACCGTGTTACTTTGTGTCAACACAGATAATGACTGAGAGACCTCGATATTGATGACTTTATTTTCCGCACCCAAAACAGGGATATAGAGCAATTTGTGATGCTCAAAGGCTTTTTTGCGGGCGATGCGGCTGTCTTGTGGACTAAAAGTAACCGGAGTGGTACACATAAAGTCCGTCACGGGTGTACTCAGCTCCTTACCCGCCACGATAGCGCGGCGAATGTCCCCGTCCGTGATCACTCCTACCAGCTGTGCCTGTGCATTGGTCAAGCAGACGAGTTTGATTGACGACTCATTAAGCGTTTTGATCGCATCTTGCATCGTTGCCGGCAATGGCAGCAGCGAATCGGTCCAGGGTTCGTTCATAATGGGTACCTCTTTATTTTACCGCAGTCATACACCATTCTTTGGTAATTAACACTTGATCTTCACTACGGGCCAATTCGCCGAAACTGAAACTGGAGAACGGTTCTAATAACTGGGCGATTTCATCCTCAGCCGTAAACCGAGTGGGCCCTTTACCTGCCGTCGGCCCGGTATCCGTCAGATAACAGTTATGGCTTATCTTCTCGCCGGTTTCATCGCCGAGCGTGCCTTTAGCAAAGGTTCTTGAATACAGCTTTCCACCGGGCTTTAGCACTCGGTGTACTTCTTTATATATCGCCACTGACTCGGCAAATGGATTGCAGGTCACCGCCTCAACATCAATTACCGCATCAAATGTCTCGCTATCGTATGGCAACGAGCTAAAGTCACCACACAAAACTTCACCACGCCAGCCTGGTAGCTCCTTATCAAGGCGTGCCTTGGCCTGCTCAACACCCGAGGGGGAGCCTTCAATTGCATAAACATCAAACCCTTCGCGTGCCAGAAACCATAAGTTTGCGCCAGGCCCACTACCAATTTCCAAAATTTTAACGGACCGTCTATCTTCAAGCTGGTAGAAATTTCTCGCAATAAAGCGGATCACATCTTCTCCGGGGTACTTACCCCATTGTTGTGAAGTAAAAACGCGTTCCCATACATCATCCCATGCCATAGCCATTCACCTATAAAATATTACTCTGTTAACGGGTTTTCCCGCAGCTTGATACTGTGCCCTCAGCGCTTCATATGCAGCAGAGTTAAAGATCCATCGACAGATATTGAAGTCCAGATGAAGAGCAGAAAAACCCGCTTTAAAAAAGAACAGGGGATCTTTTTCATCATTACTCAGACCACCACCCAAGTGCATCACCTTAACCCCCTGCGCCCGACAGGCTTGTGCCGCAAAATGAACACATGCCTGAGTACAGGCATATTTCATACCATCTTTTGTGGATGCCGATAAGTGATATTCCGCAAAAGATCCAGCCTGCAATACAATACATCCCGCCAGTACCTGGTCATCCCGGTATGCCAAATACAGTTTCGCCAGCGCTGAACCTGACAAGGCTGTAAAGTAATCCCTGTCATATAGGTACTCCTGTGTAGCATTTAGCTCTGACATACGCCTTTGGTAAAGTTCAAAAAACGCTAACCACTCCTGCAAAGACGTGGCTTGTTTTACACAAACATGCTCCTTGCGTGACTTACGGATAGCCGTTCTTGATCTGGTCTGATAGCTGGCCAAAAGATCTGGTACGGTTAAGTCAATCGCCACAGTGCGCCTGTCAAACCAACTGTCTCCCGACATCTGTCGATGATTTTGCCATGCCGGAATTGTGCGGATAAAGCCACATAGTGCGCCCCGCTTTGCAAAGGCACTGATGCACGCCTGGTTCAAGTGAGCCAGTTTTTTAGGATCCGTGACATTGGTGATCGCACCGCCGTATCCCCGGGGCGTTTCAAAGTCAATCAAGCCTTGCTCACTCTGTGTGAGATACCCGGCCAGATAGTAAAACTCAGCCTGCCCAATACATAAGTAAAACACCGCAGTACGAGCGCGGGATTGCATCGCCTCTAGCTGAATATACTCGGGTGAGGCTGTTGGATATTGCTTATCCTGATCTAGCGTATCAAACCAGGCTTGTGCGGTGCTTAAATCAACAAACATGACGGCAGCGGCTCAGCTCAGGTTATGTGAGCCGATCTCGACCGGCATATCAGGGTCATAATCCTGGCTTGCAATACCGCCTATTACCTCAAACCAATGCTCTGCCCCCACCCCCTCTGGCGAGCGTTTGGTTGTTAGGTTTTCAGCAGTGAGTTGCTCACCTTGTCGAATGCTGTGTCTCGCGACGATTTTTTTTCTCACCACATCCTTTGTCGCCAGCTCTGGCGCCGTCGGCTGTTTTATGTCGCTGCCAAGTGCCACCTCAACATTTCGGATTTGCCTGACCATTTCTTTAAACTGTGCAGGCTCAGATGATGCAGCATGATCCGGTCCGGGCATGGACTTATCTAAAGTGATGTGTTTTTCAATTATCTTCCCCCCCAGTGCCACACTGGCCAGCGCGACTTCAGCGCCGAGCGTATGATCTGAATACCCCACTGGCAGACCAAACTGTTGTTTTAATGTTGTCATTGCATTAAGGTTGACCAGTTCCATTGCTGCCGGGTATTCGGACGTACAATGCAATATCGCAATTTGCTGCTCATCCAGTCCACCAGCTTTAAGGTGAGAGAGCGCAAATTCAACCTCTGCCAGATAGGCCATTCCGGTAGATAAAATGACCGGCTTGTTTAGAGCGGCTATTGCTCTGAGGAACGGAACATTGGTGATCTCTCCCGAAGGGATCTTGATCCGCTTCACATCCAGCTCATTCAATAAATTGACGCTAACCAAGTCAAACGGAGAAGACATAAACTCAATATCGTGCTGTTGGCAATATTGGATCAGTTCAATGTGCTGCTGTTTATTCAGCTCAAGCTTTTTAACCATCTCGAACTGTGTTTCTTCAGCACAGGTGGTTTGTTGCTGATAAGCCGCTTTGGGCGTGCTTTTCACCAGCTCTTCTTCGGTAATAAAAGTCTGGAATTTGACAGCATCAGCGCCGGCTTCAACAGCCACGTCGATCAGCTTTTTTGCTAATTCAAGGCTGCCATTGTGATTGACGCCCACCTCGGCGATGATAAAAACGGACTCGTATTGCATTATGCACCTATATCATAAAATTTTTTTCGGCAGTTAATCGGCCACTGTACTTTTTTCAATACTTCAAGGACTTTATCGACCGTGTGACCATCCCCATAAGGGTTCACCTCACGGCTCAGTTGCGTCAGAAACTGTGGATCTGATGCCTTATCTACTGCATTTAGTATGGCTTTTTTATCGACCTCAACGTCAATAACATTAACACCGCGTGTGCGGCCCGCTTGCCGGTTACCAATATTGATGGTGGGTTTACCAAATGATGGCGCCTCTATCAGCCCACTTGAAGAATTTCCGAACACCATCGCACAATGTTTAAGTGCTGACAGATAACGTTTAAACCCTAGTGATGCAATTAAACATACGCGCTCGCTATGTTGTTGCCTGAACGCACTGAGCAAAGGAATAAAGGCTGCTCCGGCCTCATCATTGTTTGGAAATGTAATGATGACCTTGTAAGTCGCCATCAGCGCATCGAGCGCAGATAAGACCTCGGTCAATTGCTGTTCACCTGTCAGCGCACCATCTTTAGGCACTGGGTGAAAAGTAAAGAGAATGAAGGGGCTGTCTAATGAAAAATCAAGGCTTTCTGCCAGCTCTGTTTGTGACAAAGTACTGCAACGGCGTATATTTTCTAACCCCGGCTCACCAACATTAAACACCGTTGAGGGCGGCTCGCCTAACTGGATCACCCGGTTGCGGTGCGATTCGTTCGAAACAAAGTGTAGTTGCGACATTTTGGTCAGGGTATGGCGAACAGTGTCATCAATAACCCCTTCGGTGATTTCACCACCGGAGAAGTGAGACACCGGAATAGACATCAGCGCAGCTGCCGACACTATGCCCAGTAGTTCATATCGGTCACCCATGACCATTACCAGATCCGGTTCGCGACGCGCGAACACATCTGCAAAGCTCATCATGCCCAGAGCCGATGATTTTGCCTTCGCACAGCGACTGCTGCCGGCAAGCATAATATCGACACACTCAGTGATCTCGATTGCCTCATCTTCAATTTCGTTGAGCGTATAACCCTGCTCGGGCACCAGGTGATTACCCGTTACAACCAACTCAAAATTGAAGTGTTCAGATGCGTGTAACGCTTTTATCAACCAGTAAAGTACGCCAAACTCGGCTCGGGAGCTGGTGATCAGCATGATTGTCGGAAGCTGCGTTGGCGGCTTGATTTTCATGGCTTACATAAATCCAATTTTTTTAGTTATTTATCTATTCTAACAGATTTGTGCTAAGACCAAAAAAATGCAAACCGAATCAGGCGTGAATTAAGCAAACCGCGACTATTCACGCCTAAAAGCACCTTGTCTTTATCTCTGGGCATGCTTATAAACATCCAGGATCACGTCGTTCATAAAAAAGATGTCGCCACGCGCTTTACCAAAAAGCTGAATGTTGCTCACCGCAGACTTGACTGTCTCCAGTTGTTCTTTTTGCAGCGCACGGAATGCATGTGTCGGAACAGGAAAGCTGTTTGGGATAAAATCTGTGGTGGCAAAACGTAATTCGCTATCCGATAGAAAAACGCCGCAGGCCTTAAGTTCATCTAAGATCGCCTGTTCATCCGGTGCCGATTGAGACGAGCCCGCAGCTCTAAACAACTCAACCGTTGCCCTGTAGCCATCCGCATCTCCATGGCCCTGCATATTTGAATACAGCGTCGTCCTGAAATGACTATATTGCGGATCATAGTTGCAATAATAATGCATTGCCGTCGATGGGGGACGGTCAACTATCAGGTGGATCAGATAAGAGTCTAAAAACAATAGCGGCTCGGCCGGTTTGCTCAGTGTGACCGGTAGCAACTTGAGTAAACCAAACAAGGGGACAGTCCAGGTCACGAGCTGTGTGGCAACGCGTTGATCGCCAATGGTCAAAGCGGAGATCTGCCCTTCCTGATACTCAATGTCTGAGATCTGAGTTCCCAAAGACAAAGTACCACCCAAAGAAACAAACTTATCCAACAGAATATCAACCCAGGCACCAACACCGCCTGACTCGGGGTAAAACCGCGCCTGGCCCGTTTTGCCCTCGTGAAAAGAACGAAATGCCAATAC
This sequence comes from Pseudoalteromonas sp. OANN1, assembly GCF_024124685.1. Classification (NCBI taxonomy): domain Bacteria; kingdom Pseudomonadati; phylum Pseudomonadota; class Gammaproteobacteria; order Alteromonadales; family Pseudoalteromonadaceae; genus Pseudoalteromonas; species Pseudoalteromonas sp. OANN1. The sequence goes on along the minus strand of NZ_JAMXSE010000006.1, from coordinate 183,627 downwards.
CTCATCCAGCAAAGGTAACTGTTTAAGCATTCGTACAGCTTGCGCACTGTATCCCTGCACTCGCGCCAGCCCGAATAGCAGATGCGAATCTGGGGTCAAATGACTGGCGCACTGGAAGAATAGCTTTTCTGCAGCGGGGATCATGAGTTGTTCACTGATTGTTTTGCCAAACTGGCAATGCAACTGCTCAGCCAGGCTGGCATAGTGCGCTTTGCGTGATGCTGTGGCTTCAGTAAGTTCATAAAGACCCCGAAAATAATCGGCCTCTGGCAAAACTGCGGCATCGACAACGGGAGATACCTCCCCTAACTGACCATGCACAAAATGTCCACACTGGAGCCCATCAAATTCAATCCACGCGCCTTCTCTTACTTCTGCAAACAGTAAGTTGTCCAGCGCTTCATCACCCAATTCACACAGCAGGTGGGTGCCATAGTCAAATGTATGCCCTTGTGGGGTATGAAACGAGCGCATCAGGCCACCAGCCGCAGTTGCATTGTCGACTAGCAGTACCTTACGCCCCTGCTGCGCTTTTACCAGGCCCGCCACAATACCGGCAATGCCAGCCCCTACTACAATATCGTCGTAACTATCTTTCATCTGTTCACCTAACGTCGCAATACAGCACATCTAAGTCATGTCAAAGGTATGCATTTCACAAGCCAATCCTTAAATCACTGTTCACAGCCTTTCGTAATGATCTTAACCAGTCCATTAGAACTTAAGTCACATTTAAGCAACTTGATACCTGTCAAAGACTTGTGAATAACAATAGACTTAAACAGTCGCTTCCCAAACACAACGGCTCTACAGTACCGGTGTGCTCGGCAAGTTGACCAGGCGATCGCTCAACCACTCACTCACCGTCAATGGACCACTTAATGAACCTTGATACATAGGCAACCGATTCATCAATTGCCATACAGGCCGAGTTAATACTTTCTCTGCGTTGGTCGAGCGTAATAGCGCCTCTTTTTCCTCGCTGGACGGACAAATAACAGCATTTAGCCAGTAATTGGAGCGCGCATAGCTTGGCTCTGTAACAAACTCATAATCAGTCGCATGGAAAAAAGCTTCATAGCGCGCAGCCAATGCTCTTTTTTGTGCTAGAAATGCATCCAACTTGCTAAGTTGTGCACATCCTAACGCCGCATTGAGGTTAGGCATCCGAAAGTTGAATCCGGGTTCATCGTGATAATACTCATATGGGTGAGGTACCTTCGCAGTCGTGGTCAGGTGTTTAGCGCGGCTCCCCATCTCACCACTATTACACAATAAAGCGCCGCCTCCACCTGTGGTGATGATTTTGTTGCCATTAAAACTCAGCGCCGCAAGGCAACCAAAGGTGCCTGTATGTTGGCCTTTATACCAGGAACCGAGGCTCTCTGCCGCATCTTCAACCAATACCAGATTCCACTGTTCACACAGCGCCGCCAGCTCATTAAGCTGAACGGGGTGACCAAAGGTATGCATTGGCACCACAGCTCGAATGATCTGTTTCGTCTGTCGATGACGACAGTGGCCGTCGCTATCCAAAAATGCATGCTGGGTTAAATAGTCTGCCATGGCCTCTGGGCATAAGCCCAGGCTGGTACGATTAACATCTATGAATAACGGTGAAGCTTGCAGATGGTGGATCACGTTACAGGTCGCCACAAAGGTAAGCGCCTGGGTAATCACCAGATCGCCTGGTTGCACGCCTGCCATATAAAGCGCTGTATGCAGCGCTGCACTACCATTAACCGTCGCAATAGCCTGCCTGGCGCCACAATAGTCTGCAAGCTGCCGCTCAAACGCATCGACATACTGCCCTACACTGGAAACAAAGCTTGATTCAATTGTCTCCATTACCTTTTGCTTTTCGAGATGGTCAAAGGTAGGTTGATGTAGCGGTATCACGCCATTGGTTTCATAGTATGCGCGGATGTGCGCTATCAGCTCTTTTGAAATCGACATTACATTTTATCTTCCAGTGAGCGCCCTAACTCCAGATGGGCAAATTCTGGCAATAATTGTTCAAATAATGTGACCAGTTGCGCTTTTGTCCATCGTCCGGATTGTCGCAGATCGCTGACTGCAGTTGCAAAAGCATCTAATTTCGCCTCATCAAAGCAAGCTTGTTGCTTTATCACGCCAAGATTAGTGAAGCGCGCTAAGTCCAGGGTTTCCTGCTCAGTGAAAAATTCTTCCTGGGGTTTCTCCCCAGAGGTATTTGATTCACTGAATAAACATGGCCACTTGCCCGCCTTTGGCAACTCTGACATCAGCGCTCTGGCTTGCTCCTCTGAGTCACACAGGTAAGGCTCATAGCCATAATATGCCAGATAGCGCTGGGCAATATCAGAAAAGGTTTGCAGGTGTAGCTCATCCCTTAGTTTTGGGAAAAAGATATCGAGGTTGTGACCCAGCAAGCAAGATAACAAGCACAACTGCCCCGATTCTTCCGGTGTTATAAAGTAACGTTTAATGTCTTCGGGTGCGACGATCGGCTGACGTTTCCTAAGTCGCATGTCAAACCCATGTAATAAGGAGCCGTCACTGAAAGCCACATTGGCAAAGCGCGCCATCGACACTGGCAGTTTCGCACTGCCACGCATCAAAAACAGCTCCATAATCCGCTTACTCGCCCCCATCATATTCACAGGATTAGCCGCTTTATCAGTAGAGACGCTGAAATACTTTTTCGCATTCTTTTGAATGGACTGCGCATGGGTCTTCTGCGAGTTAAAGATATTGGTCTCTATCATTCTCATAAGCGTGAAAGGATCTTTCTCGCTACGTACATGCTTTAATGCAGAGAGATTCAGTACATAGTCGTAATCTGACTGTGCAGACAGAAACGCCGCAAACTCTAGTGAACCAATATCCAATGTGAAGGTTTTAAATTCACCCTCGATATACCCTAACGAAGAACGAATATCACGCACCAATTCCACTAAGTTGTTTTCACTAATATCAACAATATGCAGTAGTTTTGGCTGGCGTTTAAATATTTCTTTGCTCACCGCCTGGCCAATTGTGCCCGCTCCGCCCAGCACCAAGAATCTTGACTGGCGAACCAGGTTACTGAGCGCTTCGTGATGTGTCGATATATCTTCGTCAAGCAGGCCGCTGGAGCGGCCAATCAGGTGTAAAGTATCCATTTATTTATCTTCGTTACGGTACTTAGGCAAGGTGAAATCACACTTGGTATGCCAATTCAGGGCAAAGTCCTCTCTGATCTCTTTGAGGAACTCTAACCAGATTGCAAAGCCGCGTTTAAAGTGCGCCATGGTTTCCTTTTCGTTTTCAAAAAAGTACATCATAGTCATCAACGGACAGTGGAAATACAGCAACGTGCCTTTTATCAAGTGAAAGAAGTGAGGGTGTACAGATTTACGATAAGCGTACACCACTCTTTGTTGTGCTTTAAGCAGCTCATTGGCTTCTTCTTTTGTTGAGAACGGACGTTCGCCTATTTCAATGAGGTAATCACACAGCTCTTGATACTCTTCAATTGCCATGCTTTTCTCTGCATCCTGCAAGTCGATCGGCTGAAAGTGTGCTTGCTTAAGTGCTTCAACAGTCTGATGTTTATCCAAAGAAGACTTAGCGATTAAAACTTGCTCTTCACGCAGAGCAATAGCATTACGGATCTTCGCACCTTCTCCGACATTATAAATACGACACCCAGGCACGCTGTGGGCCAGTCTGTCTAACATTGCTTTAGATAGCGCCAATAAGGGTGTTGCAAGCACATCATCACCAAAGTTACCCTCCAGTTTTATGGTCGCACCAGCCATAGGCTTAAAACTGGATTTCAGCTGCTCATCGTTGTAAATACTGAGTTTAGAGTGCGTACTGCCTTTTTGCGTATAGCCATTGTCGACACCAATCAAATAGATATCTTCAAAGCCCATGGATACGGCATAGGCCGCTGCGGTGTTTGACACCAAGGGGCCACAGGCAGGCAATGAGGTCACGCTTAGTCCGTAGCGCTTAAGCGTTTCCATGGTTAAAAATGCGGAAGCAGCTTCAGGGCCTTTAAGGCCGATCCCCGTCCATTTATAGAGTTTAGGAACATCCGGATGCATAACATCGACAGCCAGTAAATTGGTGTCTCCATATCCCTCTTCAGGTTCTATATGCAGTAAGACATCGTAGGTTGCCTGCGTGCGTTCTACCAGTACATGAAAATCAGGTTTAATGCCCGCTTTCATCAGACTTTGAAACGCGGTGCCACCCGCAATGATAATCGCATCATCCTGGTGTGCCCTGAGTAGTTCAATGGATTCATCTAATGACGGACCATTACCAACTACAAATACCGGAATTTGCTGAGCCAACTCCTTTCCTTTGATACGTGGAAACAAGAAGCTCGCGCCCTGCTCCGCATTGAGCACAGCGTGTGCAAGGCCGGTGATTGCATCATTGTAGAACCCAAACCCTTGATGTAACTGATAATAATTATCAAAAAAGGCTTTAATCAGGTTGGTGATTTCATCAGACGGATAATGCTGATAACAAAAGCTGTTAATGATAGAGAAAATACCAATGTCTTCAGCGACTTTAAAAATTTCGTTGAAAAAATCCTGATAATCTATACCCAGATGCAAAAACAAACACCCACCTTGCTCATCAATGGTGGTAATGATTTCATCCCAGTCAATACAAAATAGACTGGCAAAAAAGAGTTCAAGGTCTGGCTCACAAATGAAAAGATAGTCAAATTTATGACGCTGCAGCAGCTCCGTCAGGTGATACCCCAGTCCTATGCCAAACACAATGGCGCTGGGAAACACCTCGGGTAATGAATCTAGCCGTTTGCCACCGGTGCGCTTAATACTGGAGAGTATTTCAACCAGTTTGACCATATAACGTACATGAACACGTTTATCTGTGCTTTGCCAGGGCGTTGCCTCAAAGTAATCTGTCCTGCCAAAGTTAGCATGCTCGGTATAATGTGCGACCTGCTCTTTTGCCTGAGCAATGGGATCGTCACCATACAAGGGCACTTCCTTGCCACTTGGAAAGAAGTTGCCGTGGCCGGACTGCGTGACATGGATACAAAAATCTTCGCGGGTCTGAAAGCGTTCTATACTGTTGGCAATTTCTGGGTAATATTTACGAAATGCGGCCAGATTGCGCTCGAAACGGGGATTAGCCTGTTCGGCAAAGATCTGCTCACGCTCTTTTTGCTGTTGTGTCGCGAGCAACTTCTCTTCTGCAGCCTTCAACATTTGTTGAAGATCGAGGTTATCATCTGAGGTCATGTTGTGAGCCTGTCTATTACTTACTTAAATTAGCATACATGCCAGCAAGTAAAATGCCAACTAAATGATAGAAAACAAAATTTTCTAAAGGTTGGCCCTATAGGCTTTTAACTTTCCGGTATTACGCCGAAAAGTACCTAACTGCTCCTTGGTCTGCTCTTTCGCTTGTGCAACTTGAGTAAGCACAGTGCGAAAGGCTTGTTCAAAACGCACCATATTTTCCTGGTGCTCAACCCATTCATGCTGCTCAATAGCGTGTAATAGCTCAGAAATTGCTACAATCCCTTCCTGAGCCTTGCCATATTCTTCTTGTTCAATAGCTTTTGTTGCGTCGTCTAGCTTTACAAACAAGCCATCAATATCAACCATAACTTGACTCACTGGACTGCTGATTCAGTGTTTCCATGCGAACATCAACAGGAATGGCATCCCACGCCGATTTAATCTCTTTGAGCAAACCCGACACTTCATCGACAATCGATGCATCGTTTTTCATGGCCGCATCTACCAAGCGATCCAGCATGTAGCTATACAGTGCATATAGGTTTTCTGTCACTTCGCCACCGACTTCGAAGTCCAAAGATGCTCGGAGGGCTTCAATGATAGCTGACGCTTTCGAGATATGTTCAGCTTTTGCTTCAAAATGCTTTTTCTCAATCGCAACTTTTCCAAGCACCATTTTTTCTAGTGCTCCGGCCATCAGCATTTGAATAATTTCGTAGCGGTCAGCACCTGCTACGCGCGTTTTTAGCGCCTCTTTTTGATAATTTTTTACTTTTGCATTATACATGGCAACACTCTCTATTTACGATTTAGAACTGGTAAAGCCTGGTAGACTGGCCAGCTGAGATCCCAGATAAGTCTGAGTTTGTTGCATTTGAGCAAGCAACACGTCCAACCCAGCGTACTTTTTTCTCAATCCTGCTTCCAGTTCAACCATTCTTTCATTTAAGTCAATTTTGTCTGCATCGATGTCTTTTATCTGCTCATTAAGATTGTTTTCTCTTTCTTTCAGCAGCCCCTTTGGCTTGACATACTCCTCGAGCAAGGACTCCATCTGCTTTGCGATACCATTTTCACCAGCAAAAGCCTTGCCAATATCGTCAAAATTTTCATCCATGGCTTCATTCAGGCTGCGTACCAGTGACGACTTTTCCAGGTAGCCATCTTTCTTAACACCGATCCCCATATCAAAAATCGTTTCGAACGGACCAGCATCAGTGAGGGTTGCCCCCAATGTATTAATTAGTTGCGCACTCAGTGAACGCATACTGGCGTCACCATTGAGCGGTTTACCTACCCGCGTTTGCAAACCGATCTGGCCGATCAAGTTGTTGTAATTAGTGATTAGCTCATCCACTAACTTGTTGACACTTTCACGGTCAACATCTACGTTAAGTTTGGCTGTTTCCCCAGCCTCGCTCTCACGCACCGCCTTAATCGTCAAATCTTCTACTGCATCTTTGAATGTATTTGAGCTGTTGTTGATGGTTATGCCATCAACAACAATAATGGCGTCCTGAGCAGCATCATTAGCCGGGTCGATGGCCATACCACCACCGCCACCACCATTGGCATCGGTAGACACATTATCCAGCTCAGCATTGTCGTTCGTGACCTTGAGATCATTGCCCGCACCTGTAACATTCGATGTAAGCACCAACTTACTGCCCACACCATTAATACCAGTATTGACAATATTGGCAGTCACACCAAAATTTGTATCAGCATCATTGATAGCATCACGCAGCTCAGACAAGGTCATGCCTGCGGTGACATCCAGAGTAAAGGACTTGTCAGCCCCAGCTTCAAAGGTCAGTGTTCCGCCTGATGCAGAAACGACATCGTCAGCAGAAGTAAACAGGCCGTCGCCCGATACGGCGCGACTGCCCTGTGCAAGTTGCTGTACTTCTATCTTAAATGAGCCGGTAGAAGTACTGGATGTGGGTGTTGCTGAAATTAAGTCCCCACCACTAGGTTGAGTAATGCTGGCAGTACGCTTACCAAAGTTCTTTATATCTGCCAGCTTTTCGAACGTATCCTGTAATTTAGATAACGCCGACTTCACTTCACCAATAGACGAAAGTTCGACTTTCAGAGAGTCTTCTTTTTCCAGCAATCGCTGCAGTTTTGGATTTCTTTCGGCGCTGACGGTCGCACTAATAATGCTTTCCAGATCAAGGCCAGAACCAATACCTGCTGATGTAATGAGTGGCATAACTATACTCCAGTACCTGCTTATTAAGCAGTGTGATCAAAAATCAACCCTTTACCCTTTATGGTATCGGCAAAGTCATCCAGAGCTTTAGCAATTTCCCTGATGTCTTCAGATGGGATCTCGCGGATCACCTCGTCACTGTCTTTGTCAATAACCCGAATAAACGGCGGGTCTCCCGATTCATCAAACTCAAATGACAAGTTTGTTGAAGTGACGGGAATAATTTCATTTAACTTATCCAGACTGGCTTTAACATCAACACTTTGTGCCTGTTGCGCTTCAGCCAACTGCTGGTTTACGCTCGTTTGCTTCTGTTCCTGCACTTCCACTTTAGTCGCATGTTCTACAGGACGCTGAGAGTCTGTAAACTTGCGACCTTCCGTGTTATTTACCAGTTCCGTCCGAGAAGCAGAAGAGAAGCTACCATTTTGCTGTGATAAAGCTAGATCATTCATACGAAAAACCTCACTTGAAATCTAACTTCCTTTAGTATAGGCCAAGTCTGACGAGAAGTCTGGACCTGACCCTACCGGCTTATCCCAGTAGCGATAGAGCCACCTGAGGACGCTGATTAGCCTGACTCAAAATAGAACTACTCGCCTGTTGCAAGATTTGCATCTTGGTCAGATTAGCGGTTTCTTGTGCGAAGTCAGTATCCTTGATACGCGAACGTGCTGCACTCAGGTTCTCAGAGATGTTCGATTGGTTACGGATAGTTGATTGAAAACGATTCTGCACTGCACCCAATTCAGCCCGCTTTTTGTCCACAACTGCAATGAGTGCGTCCATACCAGCCAATACCTGCTGTGCACCAACTTGTGTGGATACACTGATACCTGTTTCAGTGAATACCGAAGCAAACGTATTTGATGCCGTGTAAGCAGAGTCTAGCGCTGAAAGCGTTGCTTGTTGAGCTGTTCCAATAATACCCACTGATGGTGCGCCATGTAGCGCTTTACCAGTAACTGTTGATGCAGCTCCAGCAATACCTGAGAGTGTAAAACCACCATTTGCAGTAAGTGAGTTTCCTGCGGCTGTTCCACCCACCTCTCTCATACTAAACCCAATCGTTTGGGCAGCATCAGCACCAACCTGAAAACTAGCCTCGTAACTACCATCTAATAGGTTTTGACCACCAAAGGTAGTATCGGATGCGACTCTGTTCACTTCACCCACCAAAGAGCGGATTTCTTCCTGAATTGCTAGACGGTCTTCATCCGTATTGCTTCCGTTTGATGCTTGCTGAGCTAAGGTCCTGACCCGCTGAAACATTGAGGTTACCTCATCCAGCGCACCTTCTGCGGTTTGTGCAAGTGAAATACCGTCATTAGCATTTCGAATACCTTGATCCAGACCATTTATTTGGCCAGTCAAACGATTTGATATCTGCATACCAGCCGCATCATCAGAAGCGCTGTTTATCCTAAAACCTGAAGATAACCTCTTGAAAGATGTATCGAGTGAGTTGCCTGAATTCATCAACTGTCTTTGAGCGTTCAAAGAGCTCGCATTAGTATTTACATATAAAGCCATAATAGCCTCCGCTTTATCAATTATTTTCGAAGTTCCGGGGTACCCCTACCCTCTCACTTCGATGAGTTAGAGTCCTAAAATTATAGTTCTCTAACTCTCCTATCGACTGATAAATAGAAAGCTTTAGCTTAATTTTCAAAAAACTTCATAAAGGGTTAAATTTAGCCCTGTAGTAAGCTCAGTGCAGCCTGCGGCCTCTGGTTAGCTTGACCTAGTATTGTCTGGCTAGCCTGTTGTAAAATCTGGTTTTTCGTAAGCTTCGCTGTTTCCATTGCAAAATCTGCATCCTTAATCCGCGACTTTGCTGCACTCAAGTTTTCAGAAATGTTCGATTGGTTACGGATAGTTGATTGAAAACGATTCTGCACTGCACCCAATTCAGCCCGCTTTTTGTCCACAACCGCTATGAGTGCGTCCATACCTGCCATTACCTGCTGTGCACCAACTTGTGTGGATACACTGATACCTGTTTCAGTGAATACCGAAGCAAACGTATTTGATGCCGTGTAAGCTGAATCTAACGCCGACAGCGTTGCCTGCTGTGCGGTGCCGATAATACCCACTGATGGTGCACCATGCAGTGCTTTTCCACTTACTGTTGACGCAACCCCGGCAATACCTGAGAGTGTAAAACCACCATTTGCAGTGAGTGAGTTACCAGCTGCTGTCCCGCCGACTTCTCTCATTGTAAAGCCTATAGCCTGAACGGCATCAGCACCAACTTGGAAACTTGCCTCATACGTACCGTCCAGTAGATTCTGGCCACCAAATGTGGTATCGCTAGCGACCCGATTTACCTCCGCTCCCAGCTGTCTAATCTCTTCTTGAAGCGCGAGGCGGTCTTCGTCTGTATTAGAACCGTTAGCAGCTTGTTGTGCCAATGTTCGGACACGCTGAAACATAGAAGTGATTTCTTCCATAGCTCCCTCTGCGGTCTGTGCTAATGATATTCCATCATTAGCGTTACGGTTGCCTTGTGTCAAACCCAATATCTGTGACTGTAATCGGTCCGAAATTTGCAATCCCGCAGCATCGTCCGCCGCACTATTGATACGTAGACCTGAAGATAAACGTTTGAACGATGTATCTAAGTCATTACCTGAGTTCATAAGGTTACGTTGCGCATTTAATGAACTCACGTTGGTATTTACATATAAAGCCATAATTCACTCTCTATTTGCCAAATCAAATATCTATTTGATAGATAGTTAAATGACAAAGCGGCACTTATGCATCGGGTCTAAAACCTACTAAAGGCAACCAATTGCCACTTTGACGCCAAATTTTGTTCTCTGACAAAGTAGATGCAATTACCGCTCCAACTTTTAAAGATGTTCGGATTTTATTCTAGAACTAGCTTTAGCTAGCTTCATACAAATATCTTTCAAAACGAAGAGGATATTATATAGATAAGAAAGGATGGAGATATAGGAGATATAAAAGAGGCTTTCGCCTCTTTTATAAAGTTTAAGAGTGAGTGTCATTTTACTAGCGCAATACTGGCACGTATTGTGCTTTGATAAACATGTTCATATGTTTTGTGAACGCAATTGGATTTTAAGCTCCTCCGCTTTATCATCCGATTCGGTGCCTAGGCAAGTACCCCAATCGGCCTAGGCACCCACTTTATACCTCACTAGAATTATCCAAGAAGACTTAAAGCCGCTTGAGGACGTTGGTTAGCCTGACTTAGGATTGTTTGACTTGCCTGTTGAAGGATTTGCATTTTAGTTAAGTTTGCAGTTTCCTGTGCAAAGTCGGTGTCTTTAATCCGAGATTTCGCAGCTGACAAATTTTCAGAAATATTAGACTGGTTACGAATGGTTGACTGAAAGCGATTTTGGACCGCACCTAACTCAGCACGCTTTTTGTCAACAACCGCAATCAGCGCATCCATACCTGCCATAACTTGTTGTGCACCTACCTGAGTCGATACACTGATACCTGTTTCAGTGAATACCGACGCAAACGTGTTTGAAGCTGTGTAAGCTGAATCTAACGCCGACAGCGTTGCCTGCTGCGCCGTTCCGATAATACCCACAGATGGAGCTCCATGCAACGCTTTACCAACTACGGTCGAAGCAGCTCCTGCGATACCCGAAAGCGTAAAGCCACCGTTAGCAGTGAGTGAGTTTCCTGCAGCCGTACCGCCCACCTCTTTCATTGTGAATCCAATAGTCTGTACCGCATCAGCACCAACCTGGAAGCTTGCTTCATAAGTACCATCCAGCAAATTCTGACCACCGAAAGTAGTATCAGAAGCAACCCGATTCACCTCACCCATCAATGAACGGATCTCTTCTTGAATTGCCAGACGGTCTTCATCTGTGTTAGAACCGTTAGAAGCCTGTTGTGCCAATGTTCTGACACGCTGGAACATAGACGTTACTTCTTCCATTGCACCTTCAGCAGTTTGTGCTAAAGAGATGCCGTCGTTCGCGTTTCGGTTACCTTGGTTTAGACCATTGATTTGTGAACTCAAACGGTCAGAAATCTGTAGGCCTGCAGCATCATCAGCAGCGCTGTTGATACGAAAACCTGATGATAGACGTTTGAATGATGTATCTAGTGAATTACCAGATTGCATTAATTGTCTTTGTGCGTTCAATGAACTTACGTTAGTATTTACATAAAGTGCCATGATGGTTCTCCCACTTTAAATCGAGTCTTTCACTCTCAAACTTAGATTCTTTTCCAACCTTTGAATGTTTTTCACTCTCCGGCTTGGTTAATTAAGTTATCGGTCGGCAAAAAATTTCCTTTAGTATTTTTTTTTAAAAAAATTATCGTCATGATTTCTATATGCTTTTATTATTGCTCTAACAGATATGGCAAAGTTTTGACGCACCTAGGTTACGATCAGAGAAGTGAATGAAAATCTATTATTATTCAGATTGTTACGAGGAAGAATTGAGTTTAGAGCGGTGTGAGAGTAAACGGCCCGTAAAGGCCGTCTTTTAACGAATATACTCTAATAGAGAAAGGTTCGTTAGGCGGCCAAATGTTGCCTGAGATGCCTGCAGCGCAGTTTCATGCTTGGTTAGCTCTGAAATCGCAGAGTAGAAGTCGACCTCAATCAGAGCCGCTTTATTTGCCTTATTATCAATGTCCAAGTCTGAATTTGCATCAGACACAAGCTTAGCAGCATTTAACCTGCCACCAAGCCCTGCTTGTCCTTGCGATATCTTGATTTTGGCATTGTCAAGTCCAGTAATGCCATCAGCCAGTACCTGTTTGTAATCATCGCCCGTAATACTGGGGTCTCTCAATGACGTAATCATAGATTCTAACGTATTTAGAATATTTTCCTTCTGGGGCTTTTCTAAATCAAAGCTTATTTGGCCCGGCGCAGCACCAGCGAAGTCAAACTCCATACCTGCGACTTTAATAGTTCCGCCTTCTGCAGTACCAGTTGAAATAACCGTACCCCCCTGCTCAAGCTGGTAAGTATTTGGCGTACCCGCTGTGACTACTAAGTCAAAGGTGTTTGCACCTGCAGGCGCACTTGGATCGGCGTTGTAATTTGCTTTATGAAACTTATCAAACACAGCTTGCTCATCTACATAAACCGATGCAGAAGTAATTCCACCAGAAACCACACCTGTATTTGACGTAATATTCAGTCGCTTCTCTGCACTTTCAAATACATCAAAACCGTTATCACTTGAGCGTATTTCAACCCCTTCAGAAACTTTTATTTTATGCTGTCCTTGGTCACCGTTATATACGTACTTTCCAGTGGCAGAATCAAAGCTGTAGGTTTGAGTATTATCTTGGTAGCCGGAAAATATAAACTTACCATCCTCACTTTTTGAGTTCATTAAATCCAAAATAGTATCTTGGATGGACTCTAGCTCATCAGCAATCGCTTCACGGTCAACGTCAGATAACCCACCGTTACCTGCCTGTATCGACTTCGCATAAGCGCTATCAATGGCCGTTTTAATATTTTCTAGTACTGATTCTTGAGTATCTAATCTCGAAGACAACATAGTCAGGTTCTTGGTAAACTGATCGTTTGCTTGGATCCTGTCATCAAAAAGCATGGCTCTTGCAGTCGCTGAAGCATCATCAGAAGCACTCAATACCCGCTTTTGCGTGTTCAGCTGCTGTGTTGCTTTATTCACGTCCTGCTGATTACGCAAAATAGAATTAAGATTAGAATTAAAAATTTGATTTTGAGATAAACGCATAATTACCTCGCTGCACTTAATAAGGTATCGAACACAGTTCTTGCTGCCGAAATGACTTGCGCCGAAGCCGAGTAAGACTGTTGAAAACGTAACAAGTTGGCCGCCTCTTCATCTAGGTTTACGCCCGATAGAGACTCAAACCATGCACTTGACTGATTAGCCAGCGCTTCAAATGCCGCGCCATTGGTTTTCGCTTGATTGGTAATAACCCCAACACCTGTGACAATATCAGCATATGCTTCATTAAAGGTTTTATGGCTTTCGGTACTACCTGTAGACTCTACATTTTGTCTAACTAAATCCGATGATTTCAGACCATCGAGCGCAGCACCATTACGATTGTCATCAAAGCCACCAGTGTTAAAACTAATCTCAAAACTATCACCGGTATTCGGTGTACCCTCGATATCGAAAGTGAAGCCAAGATTATCAAAAGGTACAGGCGCGGCTCCCACCCCAGAAAGAATATCTTTACCATCGGCAGGAGCCGTAAAGGTATGCGTTGTACCTGAATTACTGGTTAACGTATATTCGTTAGCATTTGCTGTTTTAGTCAAAGTATAAGGACCATCATTCAACGTTGGCGGCGTTCCTGCAGTAAACGCACTAGTCGCTGGATCGGTATCAGTGACGACTCCCGCTGAAATGGTTGCCGTACCATTATTGTCTGCTGATTTTTCAGTACGAATTGGCGACGCTAATGCGAGTGCTTCTGGTCTTTGAGTTGCAAGCTCCAACCCAGTTGCAGCCTGTTGATTTAATTTCACAAGAAATCTATCACCTGTTGCACCACTACCCGTTACGTTCATTTGTAAGCCAAAATAATCGCCCGTTCCCGTGATGACTCCACCTGCAATATTACCAGTCGTCGGAGTACCGATAGGATTGCCTTTGGCATCTACAGCTGTTATTTCAACGGTTGTTGCACTGGTATAAGTAACTTGGAAATCGGTAGCTGGCAACTCATTGCCGCGCCCAGGCTCAAGTGTTGCCGTAAGCGCTGCGGTGCCTGTATTTTCGCTGTAAGCAAAGCCACCCACGGTAGGTATTTTAAATATATCTCCACCTATGTTGCCATCTAAGTCCATTCCCAATCTATTTTGCTGATTAAAAGCATCTGCCAATGCGAGGCCAATTTGACCTAGTTGGTTTTGTGCCGGGATCAACACTTCATCTCTAAACGCCAGTAACCCACCGATTTTGCCTTTCAAGCTGCCGCTATCTAACTCGAGCTGCACAACATTTTTATCTTTAATATCTAGGATTAGTTCTTTATGGTTAGGATCTGGGTTGCCTTTCATCGCGAATAAATTGAAGGCTCCACCTTGCATCACAAGTGCATCCCCAGTGCCTAAAAATACGAGCTTCTCGCCATTTTCACCATCGAGTGTTTCTATATCTACAAGTTCAGCGAGTTCCTTGATAGCTTGATCTCGCTCGTTAAGTACACTGTGATCGACATTGTTCAAATTGAGTGCTGATTTACTCGCTACTTGTTTATTTAACTCGCTGATTTTTTGAACAAGGTTGTTAGCTTCTTCTGAGAAAATATCCAATTGCTCGTTCACAATACTGTTTTGATCAACAACAATACCTGACAATCTATCCATTTGATCGACTAGGCCTTGAGCGCCTGTCATAAATAAAGAGCGGTTAGTTGTCGATGAAGGCAAGTTAATCGCGCTTTGTAAATTATTAAACATCGAGTTGATGCTCTTGCTCAGACTGTTTGAGTCTTGTGCAAACAACGTGTCAACGCGGCTTGCCTCAGTGACAAACTGCTCATAGTAAGACTGATTAGAAATATCACGATTTAACTGCTGCTGCGCAAATTGGTTGAGTAAACGCACGGTTTCACCGCGGCCAACCATCCCACCTATCATAGTTCCGTGTTCAGTCCGTTCACGGATATACCCTTTGGTATTTAGGTTAGCGATGTTTTTACTGGTGGTTTGTAGTAACTCAGAGTTAGCCCTAACCCCTGCCGCACCAATATTTAATAGATCAAATGACATCTCATCTGACTCCCTTTGTTAGCGCACCGGATAAGAAATCGGATACATCAATACGCTTTAGAACTGACTTAATTTTGTTGGCATAATTCGGATCGGTCGCGTAGCCTGCATTTTGAAGCTCACTTAAATAAGCATGACTATCACCAGCCTTATTTAAGGCTTGCTCGTATCTCGGATTGCCTTTTAGGAAACTGACATAATCATCAAAGCTTTGTTCAAGCGACTTATAAGCACGGAAATCGGCTTGCTTTTGCACCGGTAACCCTTGCTCAAATTCAAGTGTCGATTTTCTGGCGCTTTCACCACTCCAGCGGCTATCCGCTTTGATATTGAATAGATTAAAACTGCTACTACCATCTTTTTTGCTGATGATGTGTTTACCCCAACCGGTTTCCAGTGCAGCCTGTGCAACCATTACCGCAGGGTTCAAGCCTAACTTTTTCGCAGCTGTTTGAGCGTATTCCCAAATTCTGTCGACGAATTCCTCCGGAGAACCAAAGCCTGTTTGTTCATCGCTTGAGGTATCTGCCTTCACATTGACAGCCTGCGGTTCAGGCTTATTCATACTTTCACTCGTTGTCGCCTGTCTTTTAAAGGAAATATCGCCGTCAGCTCTCATTACTGAGGCAGGCTTATACTTTTCAGAATTAGGAGACAATTGCTGCACAATCAGATCTGCAAGTCCTAAGCTGCCCTGCTCAGATAAGTGCATCGAAAGTTGCTGATCATGCATTTCTTCAAAAAATTTGACACCGCTAGAGTTAAATGGACTGTCTTTATCCTCTAGCGCCTCATTCGCTTTACGCATGCTTTGTAACAACATTTGCGTAAAAATAGACTCAAACTGTTGTGCCGCCTTCTTCAATGCCTGATCTGAGGCACCTTGATCGCCAGCACCTTTAAGCGCCTCTTTACGGATCGAATCAAGGTTTCCTAGGTCAAAAAAGCTTTGATTTTTCAATTGGTCGGTGTTCATACACTCAGCACTGTTTGACGTTAATAACTATACAAATAGAAATGCAAAATCCGAGCCAAAAAAAAGCCCCACAATTGTAGGGCTAACTAGTTGATTAATAATGGAACATCAAATGACGACTAATTGACCATTTATTGCGCCCGCTTCTTTTAGCGCTTCAAGGATCGCCATTAAATCGCCAGGTGCTGCGCCAACTTGGTTGATTGCCCTAACCAAGTCATCAAGGCTCACGCCGGGGTCAAACACAAACGCTCGAGAATCATCCTGGTTTACATCAATAATACTTTGTTGCGTCACTGTTGTTTCGCCATTCGCCAGCGCATTAGGTTGTGACACATTTTGCTGCTCAGCAATTGTTACGGTAAGGCCGCCATGAGTAATTGCCGCAGGCTGCAACTTGACATTTTTGCCGATAACGATAGTGCCAGTGCGCGAGTTAACGATGATCTTCGCAGCGGTATCCGCTGGTTTGAATTCAAGATTCTCTAGCGTAGATAAATATGCAACGCGCTGAGACGGATCTCTTGGTGCAATTACTCGAACTGATGCTGCATCCATAGGTTTTGCACTATTTGGTCCAACAAGGCCATTGATAGTATCGGCCAAGCGTTTTGCGGTAGTAAAATCTGGTCTATTCAAGTTAAAGGTAATGTAATCACCCTGAGTAAACGGGCTTGGAACTGCTCGCTCCACTGTCGCGCCGTTTGCCACCCGACCTACTGTCGGGGTGTTGATCACAACTCGACTCCCGTCGGCACCATCAGCGCCCAAACCACCAACAATCAAGCTACCTTGCGCGATTGCATATACGTTACCATCGACCCCTTTTAGAAAGGTCTGAAGTAAAGTACCACCTCGTAAACTACCAGCACTACCAATAGATGAAACAGTAACGTCAATGGTTTGACCGGGTTTAACAAAAGGTGGTAAGTCAGCATGAACCGCAACAGCTGCAACATTTTTAATTTTTGGCTTTAAGCTTGCGGGCATCGTGATCCCAAAGCTATTCAACATCGCTTTAAAGCTTTGCTCGGTAAATCTGGTTTGCTCACCGGTACCAGGCAAGCCTACAACTAGGCCGTAGCCAACCAGTTGGTTTGAACGAACACCTTCAACCATACTGACGTCTTTAACTCGCTCAGCAGAAGCCAAAGAAGAAAAACTAACCAACGTAATGGCCGCACCGATAAGCAAAATATTCTTAAGCATATTGTTCATTTTCAGCACCTTAAAACGGCATCAGCGCGCTCATAAAGAAACTCGTTAACCAACCTGCACTTTGCACTTCTTGTTGGTCGCCTTTACCTGAGTATTGAATTCTAGCGTTTGCCACTCGATTGGACTCAACAGTGTTATCTGCCGTTACATCCTGAGGTCTTACTAATCCTTCTAAGCGAATAAATTCCTCGCCAGTATTGAGAGTTAACCACTTTTCGCCGCGGATCACTAAATTGCCGTTTGGAAGTACTCGGGTGACGTTTACTGAAATATTACCAAATAGGCTGTTTGACTGATTGGCTTGAGAATCACCAGAGAATGAAGAGCTTGAACTTGCTCCAAATTGTATCGCTTCCTTACCAATATTGATGGCATTGCCACCAAGACCAATAATCGGATCGAGACTAGCATCACTAGATTTATCAAGTTGAGAATTCGCAGCTTTGGTAGCCTGAGTCGTTTCTCTGAGTACGATGGTAATAATATCACCGACTCTTAACGCCTTTTTGTCAGCATAAAGATCATTGGAAAACTGCGTATTAAACAATGATCCTGTTGCTACCATTTGGGCTTGATTATCCTCGGGATAGATAGGTGCATAATACGGATCGTCACGCACCACATTTTTATTTTGTGTTGTACTACATCCAGATAATGCAGCGACCGTTACGATGGCTAAATATAATGCACGCATAATACCCCCTACCCAATTACAACTGTTGATTAATGTAGCTCAGCATCTGATCTACCGTTGAAATCACTTTTGAGTTCATCTCATACACGCGCTGTGTTTCGATTAGATTTACAAGCTCTTCGGTCACATTAACGTTTGACGTCTCAAGTGCGCCTTGCACAATCTTACCTAGCCCTTCAACACTTGGATTACCTTGCACTGGTGCACCACTTACCGCAGTTTCCGTGTACAAGTTTTGTCCAATCGGTTCAAGACCTGATGGGTTAATAAAGTCACTGATCGTCAATTGCCCAATGACAACGTTTTCAGCTTGTCCAGCAACGCGCACTGATACTTCGCCATCTTGAGAGATAGTGATTGACTGTGCATCGTCGGGCACATTCATCTCAGGTAACACAGGAAAACCCGCACCAGAGGTAACTATCCGCCCCTCTTCATCCGTCGTGAATTGACCGTTTCTTGAATACGCGGTTGTGCCATCTGGCATCTGAATCTCAAAAAAGCCCGGACCTTGAATCATCCAATCCAAAGAGTTTTCGGTACTTAACATATTACCTTGAGAAAAATTCTTTTGGTTAGCGACCACTTTGGCACCTGCACCAAGCATTAGGCCTGATGGTAGTTCTGTATCTTGAGAGCTGCGGCCACCTGGTTGATTGATGTTTTGATACAGCAAGTCTTCGAATATCGCCCGACTCTTTTTGTAGCCGACGGTACTGGCGTTCGCCAAGTTGTTCGAAATAACTGAAATATCAGTTTGCTGAGCATCTAAGCCTGTTTTACTTATCCATAATGCCGGATTCATAATCTCTACCTCACTCTTAAACTATGCGTAGGAGCGAAGTGTGTCGCTCATCTATTTCTTCAGCTGTTTTCATCAGCTTAATTTGCATTTCAAATTGTCTTTGATGGTTGATCATATCCACCATCTCATGAACGGGATTGACGTTGGACATCTCTAAGAAGCCACTCATTACTTTTACAGTTGGAGATATTTCACAAAAGCCACAGATCCCATCTTCTAGCTTATCTTCTTTTGGTCTATACAGGCCGTCATTGCCTTTTTGTAGCTTACTATTATCTGCTTCAATAATTTTCAGCCTATCAACCACCTCAAGAAAGTTAGCGGGGGCACCTTGTGGACGCACTTGAATTGAGCCATCGTCACTAAATACCACTTTATCAACGGGAATAGGTAAGACAATAGGCCCACCTTCGCCAATAAGTTGACGCCCGTGAGCTGTGACTAACGCACCGTCATTACGAATGTTAAGCGTGCCGACTTTGGTGTAAGCTTCTTCGCCCGAGGCGTCAACGACGCTGATCCACGACTTATCATCTACTGCAATATCAAGCTCACGGCCAGTTTCAACGATTGCGCCACCGGTCATATTGGTCCCTGGGCGTTCTTGCATAGCAAAAACCCGTGTAGGTAGCCCTTCACCAAACGCCTGCATTGAGCGCGCTTGAGCAAAATCAGCTTTGAAGCCAGTCGTATTGGCATTAGCAAGGTTGTTCGCCTTAAGTGCCACACCACGTAAGCTTTGCTTAGCGCCTGACATTGCGATATACACCATTTTATCCATGACGATGACCTATAAAATTCAAACTTAGTCTAGTTAATGCAAGCACAGTGCCAAAGTGAGGAGATGTTTTTGACGGACATAAAAAAGGCTGCCTTTGTAGCAGCCTTTGGAGGGCATAATATATTATCGGATCTGTAATATATTTTGTTGTAATGTTGAGTTAACCTCAAGCGCTCGAGAGTTCGCTTGGAAGTTACGTTGGGCGCTGATAAGGTCAACTAACTCGTTTGTGAGGTTGACGTTCGATTGCTCTAACGCAGATGAACTAATACCACCGAGAGTACCTGTGTTTGGCTCGCCTGCAAGTGGCTCACCAGAAGATAGGCTCTTCTTCCACTCAGTATTACCAATCGCCTGAAGGCCTTGAGAATTCGGGAAGCGTACTAGCGCGACTTGCCCTAAGAACGTTGAGTCGCCGTTAGTATATGAAGCCACAACTTTACCATCAGTACCAATATCAATACCTGCTAAACGGCCAACGGTCGCACCATCTTGTTCCAATGCTTTGACTTCAAATCGACCTGATGAATATTGCGTTGGTAGCTTTTGAGCAGTATTTGCTTCATCACGCCAGTTAACAACAATATCATTCGGAAAAGTTGCACCGTTATCAAGCAAGTTTGACATACCGATAGTTGGGTCAACTGCATCTTGAGGTCCTGCAAGACTTAAGGGGTTAAATGTCGAGCCAGTATTGTTGTTAAAAACAAGCGGCGTAGCTGAAGGATCGGCAGCCGTCTGAGATGGAATACCGCTAGCATCGAAACGGAACACACTAACTGGCGTATAAGGAACAGGTGGTGTTGCTGCTGGATCAATTTGCTGCGCATTATGGTTAAAAGGCTTATCGTCCATTGTTGCGTAAGTAGACCACTCATTATCCGCTGTTTTTCTGAAGAATAACTGCAATGTATGTGATTCACCCAACGAGTCATATACCGTAATTGCTGTTCTTGAATTATATGAGGCACGTTGCTCAGGATCAAAAGCAATCGTAGGTGGTTGCGCAGTCGCATCTAGGTTAAACGAGGTATAGATTTGCGATGTTGCACGAGGAGAACCTGATGCATCTGGAATTTGAACGGGTGATGTTGTGCTTAAACTCAAAGACGTGGTATCACCTGTAGATGGATCGACTGGAAAGCCTTGCAAGTAATCACCCTTAGCATTCACGATAAAGTTGTCTTTGTTGAGCTTAAATGCACCCGCTCGAGAATAGGTGAAATCTTGTGACTGAAGCGAGTTTGACATGGCAAAATAGCCTTCGCCCTCAATCGCCAAGTCTAGCGAATTCTGCGTGAACTTTAATGAACCTTGGTGAAACTGCTGCGCTACCATGGTAGTTTGTACACCATCACCATTTTTCGTTTTGCCAGAGCTAAAAACCGAAGACGCGTAAACATCAGCAAATTCTGCGCGAGATTCTTTAAAACCCGTCGTATTCACGTTAGCAATGTTATTTGCTGTTACGTCCAAGTCTTTTTGCGCGGCGGCAATACCTGTCAGTGCTATATTGAAACTCATACTCTCACCTCTAAGTTCTTAAGGTTAATTCTTTAAAACTACTATGCTATTTCAGCAATATCAGTTAAGCGCACCGCGCCTTCTTTGGTATTAATGACGATGCCGTTAGCACCATTAACATTAACACTGTCTATATTTCTAAATGTGGCCGAAGGTAAAGTCTGATATTCACCTTCAATCATGCCTTCCGCTTTTATAGTGTATTCACCAGGGGGCATCATCTCGCCATCTTTATTCTTACCATCCCAATCGAATCGCACTGCGCCCACACTTTGTTCGCCAAACTCAAGCGTCTTAACAAGCGCTCCAGATTCATCATAGATACCCACTGATAGATTCTGAACTGGTTCCTGTACAATCACCGAGCCTTTGGTAAGTGCATCGTCGCCATGTTCTAACGTCGTTGATTCGAGTAATGCTTTTTTACCAATCAGCGTTGATGCTTGAAGCGCCGAGTTAGAAGTCATTGATGCAGCCAACGAGTCAAAGTTTTCATTTAACTTTGAGATCCCCTCGGCCATAGTAAAACTTGTCATCTGCGCGATCATTTGATCGTTGTCCGCAGGCTTACTTGGATCTTGGAAAGAGAGCTGTTGAGTAAGCAGCGAGAAGAAATCTTCTTGCGATAGCTCATCTCTGGGCTTTTTCTCCTCGGCCTGTTTTTGCCTATCCCAGTAGAGTGAATCTACACCCGTTGAAGAAGTGGCATTTACATTATTACTCATCAGCTGTTACTCCCAATTTAGCGCTGGCCTAGTTGCAATGTTTTACTAAGCATTTGCTTTGCAGCGTCTGCAACTTGAACATTGGTTTGGTAAGAGCGAGAAGCAGAAATCATGTTTGCCATCTCCTCTACCACATTCACATTCGGTTTATAAATGTAGCCATTTGCGTCAGCACTTGGGTGGTTTGGGTTGTACTCAACTTGAAGCGGCTTGTCGCTCTCAACCACACCTAAGACTTTTACTCCAACTGAAGATCCCGCAACATTATTCTGGGAAGCTGCAGCTTTGGAAAGTTCAGCGGCAAATACAGGGTGTCTAGCGCGATACACAGTATCCTGACTAGAGCTCACTGAGTTTGCGTTCGAGATATTACTTGCGGTGGTGTTAAGTCGCACATTCTGTGCGCTCATTCCTGAACCCGCAATATCGAAAACGTTATATAAACTCATAATTATGCCCCTTGTCCGCCGAGTGCCTTCTTAAGACCACTGAACTTACCACCAAGAAATTGCAAACTGGCTTGGTACTCTAATGCATTCTGTACATACAAGTTTCGTTCCACTTGTATATCAACTGAGTTACCATCACCTGTATCTGCTTGATTTGGCGAACGATATAGCTCAGATGAATTACTCATTTTGGTACCACCAGTGAGGTGTTTTGCATCTGTTCTAACCATATCATTGCCGCTTCTTTGCATTGTCTTTGCCGCTTTTAAAGCACTAGCAAAGTCAATATCTTTAGCTTTGTATCCTGGAGTGTCTGCGTTTGCGATATTGCTTGCTAGAATTTCAGCGCGCTGTGAGCGCAGCAGCATCGTATGCTGATGTATACCCAACGCTTTATCGAAACTAATTGCCATTATCTGACTCCAAAAAATTGACTCAGGTATGATAAAGCAATCTTTAGGCCAGTTTTAAAGTCAAATTTATTCATTAATTTTCAATGTGTTACATTGTATTTTTGGAATAATTAAACTTGAGCCAATATTGAGGAGTGAAATAAATAAGAGGAAGCGTCTGAAGAGTCAGCGGTTGAACTTAGAAAACCCAAGGTTAATTAGTATAGACACTGGAACTGCGACTGAGTACAAATATTCAATACCTAATTATAGCGAACGTCCCTGCCGCTATATGTGAGTATTAAGTCTTTTTCTGATAGATAATCCCAGGATTACAACGGATCATATTAAAGTCGTCACTCAACCCCGCCATCGATTCCGACGCACCTAAAAACAAATAACCATTGGGATTTAACGACTGAGCAAATTGCGAAATGATTTTGGCTTTCACTTCAGGTGAAAAATAGATCAGGACGTTACGGCAGAAAATAACATCAAACTTCCCCATCAACGCGTAAGAATCTAGCAAGTTTAAATGCCTAAAGCTGACCATTTTACGGATAGGTTCAACTACCTTAGCCATTCCATTACCGCTATCCATAAAAAACTTCTTTCTGCGCTCAGGCGACAATCCTCGCGCCAACGCTAGCGCGTCATATTCCGCATTCTTACACATATCCAGCATGGTGTTAGAAATGTCGGTACCGACGATCTGCACACCCATTTTCAGCGCACCTGGGCTTTTACTCACATACTCACTCGCAGACATCGCGATTGAATATGGCTCTTGTCCTGATGAGCTTGCCGCCGACCAAATCTTAACTGGACGTCTCAAGTCTTTAAACTCTGGTAAGATTTTCGATTTAATTAGCTCGAACGGATAAGTATCCCTAAACCAAAGTGTTTCATTCGTTGTCATCGCATCCACCACAGCGGCACGCAATTGCCGCTCATGGGGACTGAGTGTTTTAGCTACTAAGGACGAAAGTGTTTCCACACCAAAGCGAGCCATCAGAGGAGCGAGTCGGCTTTTGACCAAGTACAATTTATTGTCACCCAGTACAATACCGCACTGTTGCTCCAAAAAGGTTCTAAATTGATCGTACTCTTTTTGCTCTAAATGCTTATTTTCCAAGTGCTACCACCAGCTTTAATCACAATGAACCCATTTTTTAACCGCTGAAGCTAATTCATCTGGGTTAAACTTAGCAATAAAATCATCAGCGCCCACTTTCTGAATCATGGCCTGATTAAATACACCACTCAGTGAAGTATGGAGTATCACATGCAATGGCGCTAATTTTGGATCAGCTTTTATTTCAGCCGTTAGCGTATAACCATCCATTTCTGGCATTTCAACGTCAGAAATCAATAGCCCAACTCGCTCGGTGACATTATTTTGACAGTCCATTTCCGCAATTTCGCGAAGCCTGATAAGTGCTTCTTTGCCGTTCTTTGCCAGCTCAGTCTGAACACCTAATGGCTCCAATGCACGTTTGACCTGATTACGAGCAACCGCGGAGTCATCAGCGATAAATACAATACGTTCGCCTAAATCTTTTTGCATTTCACCATCAGAGACAATATCAGCACTGACTTCTGTGTTGATTGGGCAAATTTCATTGAGGATCTTTTCTACGTCTAATATTTCAACTAGCTCGTTTTCAATTTCTGTAACCGCTGTCAAATAGGAATAACGACCTGCCCCAGATGGTGGGGGCATTATTTTTTCCCAGTTCATATTCACAATGCGTTCTACTGCACTGACTAGAAAACCTTGGACTGAACGGTTGTATTCTGCAATCACAATAAAACAGTTACGAATATCTTGAATAGGAGGTCCACCTACCGCAAGTGACATATCAATTACGGATATAGTTTGGCCTCGAATATGAGCAACCCCTCGGATAAGCGGGTTTGACTTGGGCATGCTTGTCAATGCTGGACATTGAAGCACTTCTCGGACTTTGAAAACATTAATGCCGAAGCGCTGTCGACCTTGAAGTCGAAAAAGTAATAGCTCGAGACGGTTTTGTCCAACCAGCTGTGTACGTTGGTTAACCGAGTCTAAAATACCTGCCATTTCAATCTCCTACTGTATAAACCGCTAATCGGAACGATCTTTGCTTCGACTCTGATATGGTTTACCACCCTTGATTAGGTGCAGTTATTAAAGCAGAATCTTTATACCTTGTTTCACCCCATAAGCATAGTCGAAACATCATGAGTTTGTTAAAAAAAACCCATTACATTCAGTTTTTTTGTTTGTTCGCTTATTTTATAGGCGTTGATTATGGTTATTGTCAGCAATATGACAACAAAACTTTAGAACAAAGCGCTATAGAATTTGTTGAACCGAATGTAGAGCAGGATCCCGATAGTCAGCTGTCACTGACTGCGATACCACTTGATTCAAGAATTCCAGCACGGGATTGTCAATCGCCGTTGCAATATAGTACAGCGATGGCTCCGCCTTTTGATACTCAAGTGACAGTTCAAATTAGATGCAACGATACCCTCAGCTGGACTCAATACGTCCACGTACGTATCGATCACCTCTTCCCCATATTAGTTAGCGCAACCATGTTAGAAAAAGGCCGTGTTATTCAAGATGAAGATGTAAAAATAGAGTATCAGCCAAAACGTTTTCGCAGAGTTTCTTATGTTGAAGATAAGTCGATACTAATAGGTAGTCGCAGCAAACGTAATATAAGAGAAGGCCAAGCCTTTACTCAAGCCCATATCTGCATGGTCTGCAAAGGCGATACTGTGACGATTATTGCTAAATCAGGTGGACTCGTGATCAAAACTCAAGGAGAAGCGCAGCAAGATGGCAACCGTGGTGAACTGATTAATATTAAAAACTCTCGCTCTGGCAAAACCTTACGTGCTAGAGTAATAGAAGTGGAAACAGTAGAGGTGAATTTATAAAAAATTTGCTAAAGTAATACTATTAAACGCCGATAACAAGGCTGAGAGTATAATTTTATTGGGTCTACAATCATGGTTAATCAAGTTAACGGTCAGAATCAGTCTACATCCGTTGCTAATAATGTTAAGCAACAGAAAGCTGAATTGCAAAGAAATGATGCCAACAGCGCATCAGTTAAATCACCAGCTACACCAAAAGCAGCTGCGGATTCAGTCAGTCTGACTCCACAAGCGCAACAGCTGAAAACAGTCAACGAAAAAGCGCAGCAATCATCAGGCTTTGACGACAAGAAAGTCGAAGAATTGAAAAAAGCGATTGCAGAAGGCAAGTACCAAGTTGACGCGGAAAAACTCGCCAAAAACATAGCTGCATTTGAGTTCGAAATATATGGATGATTTGGTTCGGCTTTGCCACCACAAACTTTCTGAACAAATCTCAACGCTAGAAGCGATGACCCAGCTTCTGGCGCGTGAGCTTGACGAGCTTGCATCTCGGCGTGGCGACAACTTAAAAGAAATCGCTCGTGAAAAGCTAACTCTCATTTCAAAACTGCAAAAGCTCGACAATGAATTGTCAAAAACAGAGTCTCACGTCTTTGAACACAATGAAGTAGCCCCGCTCGTTACTAAAGTGCGAGCACTACTCAGTGAATGCCAAACCAAAAATGAAATCAATGCTAAAACTGCTCATCAGGCGAATGTAAGCACACGTGAATTAAAAGGGATCTTAATTGGCGCACCAACTTCGATTACATATGGTCAGGATGGTAGTGTTAAAAGTAGCGACAGTGAGTTAGTACGTAACCTAAAGGCGTAGCCACGCCAATCATATTTCAGTATTGAAGAACAACCGAAATGCAGCATATTAAGTAAGCGACATGTGATGAGTGCTTACTTAAAACTATAAGATATCTTCTTAATTTTCTGCGGCTTGACTTGAGTAATATACAAATCATAAACGCGTTTCATATCAAGCTCTAATTCCGTCGTGTAAGTATCACCAACAGCGTAACTTTTCAGCACCTTAGCCCCTCGAACGAGTCCATTTACTTGGCTCTTAAGGCCGTCGTTTTGCGCAACCGCCCCTTTTACCGTAATAGTAGATGTCAAATTCTGGCCATACAGTTGCTCGGCCAATTCACGATACGCTTCTAATTTTGAGACTTTAATAGCCATTAGCTGCTTCTCACCCGCAGTTTTACCCGGCTGAGCACTCAAAGGCGCGTACCCCACAGCACGTAAAACAGGAAAAGTTTCCGGTTGCACCGTTTCATATTCAATGTGCTTGTCAACGAGGCTTGAACAGCCACTGAGTCCCGCTAGCAAACAAACCATAACAACTGCACTGATAGAATTAGTGATACGCATTTCACTACACTCCGCTACAATTAATACCAATCAAAATTTAACGCTTCCCCAGCATCTTGGTCTTGCAAGGGTTGTTGTGGTTTCATCGAGTATTGGCAATAAATAAAATTAACTTTCATAAAATATGATTATGCACGAACCTTGCCAAAATTTGGCACAGGTATTGCTGAGTTAAAGGGTAGTTTTTGATCTGGGCATTTAAACATGAAAAAGCAATTCGCGACCAGTCTATCATTGTTGTGTATCACCTTAACTAATCCTGCTTATGCCGAATGGTTTGAAGTTACCGGCATGGCTGACGTTAAAAATGGCGATCATCAAAAAGCAAAAAGAAAGGCCGTAAATGACGCCATTACACAAGCATTGCTGTTTTCTGGCGCTTCGGTGAGTAGTGTACAAACCGTCACCGATGGTGTGCTCACCCAAGATCAACTTAAGATCCGCTCAAATGCTGAAATCCAGAGCGCCAACGTGATTGCTGAAGCAAAAGTCGGTGACTCATGGCAAGTAACATTGCATATCGATATTACCCCACAGAGTGCTCAGTGCCCAACGAGTGCTTACAATAAACAGGTTGCAGTCACACAAAGCCAGCTAAAAAATAAACATCAAGCAACTTTAGGTCAAATTTTTGACATAAATAAAGCCGTGAGCGAGCGCCTATATCAAACAATGACCGAACAAAAGTCGAGCTTAGAACCCGTTCCCTATTTTGCACAGACCATAGATGTTAGCCGCTTTTTCAGTCAGCGTTTTGATTATAATGAACAGCTAATCGAGACCATTACAGCAAATACCAACAGCCAATTTGTACTGCTGAGTCAAATTACTGATGTTGCTAGTGTCGATAAACTTAATAGTGACCTCGCATTTTGGCAAAGTGATAAATACTTAAGAAGCTTCAAGGTAGACTTTGCGCTGTTTGATGCACTTTCTCATGAAAGGGTGTGGCAAAAACAATATGCCACTCAAGGCGTGTGGCCGTTTAAGAAAACCAAATTAATTGATGTGTACAGTGAGCGCTTTTGGCAGACAGATTATGCTGATGAGATCCAAACCACGCTGACACAAATCGCAACTGATTTAAACGCAGCGGTCGCCTGCTTACCTACCAATGGCAAAATCCTACATATCGATGATGAACAAGTCGTTATTAATTTGGGCCGCATGCATGGCTTAGAGAATGGCCAGATCCTTAACGTAGCGCATAGCAATCCGCTGACTAATGTCGATGGTAAAGTGTTTATGCATCAAATTAAAACCATCAATAAACTGCAAGTTATCCAAGTGAATGCGCAAAACGCCATTGCGGTAAATATCAGCAATCGCCCACTTCACAATGTGCAAATTAACGATTTGGTTGAAATTCAAATAGAAAATGAAAATGAGTTTGAATTGTAAGGCAGAGCATTCCTGTAGCAAAAGGCAAGATTTTCGATGACTTTATACCCTCTGCATCATGCTTCCACCACCCATTTACTTTGGTCATTCCACGCAGAAATGAATACCAATGGCGTCCCCAGTAGGAATCGAACCTACATCTAAGCCTTAGGAGGGCCTTGTTTTATCCATTAAACTATGGGGACAATCTCTAAAGTCAGATAACAATCGCTTTTTTGACCTTCACTAGCGGGATCTGCGGTACTTAATACCAATGAAGTCGAGAGTTGTCGATTCTCTGTTGTACTGCATCTCAGTGACTTCGCTTTAGTATACTGATCTTAATGAACTTTTAAAGATTAATAGTCAATTTATTCGCGCTAATAAATGAGGTGGTTCAGTAGGTGAATACGCAGCAGTTAAGACCCACTACTGCGCTATCAGTTACTTCGCTTGAGGTGTGAATAAGAAGTAGGATAGTTCTTCGTTTAATAAAACCTAAACGGTATTTTCTTCTAAAAAACGCTATTTGAAGTACTACCTTGAAGCGGTTGCCTGATCATCAAGGATAAAATACGGGATAGTCACCACCGTGCTTGCGATCACTAAGTTAGTATTAAACTCTAACAACCTTGCGTTCACCTCCACGCCTCGTGGACGGTAAACCATAGTGCCTGTGAGCAAATGACTGGGAGATTGAGTGTTTTTCAAGCGACTTGCATTACGCGAAAAAGTCAAATCACCACTAGATGTCACTTCAATTTTCCCCAATGCTTTAAAGTCTAATGCTTGATAACCCAGCTTTTGCATTTGATGCATTAAAGACTCAGCCAATTGGTTTCCTAGCTGGTTTGTATCCCTTAATGATTCATTAAAGTTAACAAAACTAGCTACCGCTATCGACTCGGGCTTTTGCCCTAACACCGTATCTGACAGCTCCAACGCAATTTGATTGGCGTAGTTAGCAATTTCTTTGCGATGACGATAGCTAACGAAGCCAATATCTTGCGATATCGCCGCTTGTGAATCTTCATTACGCTCTTGCTCTTCCATCATGGCATATAATATTTCCATATCGGATTGCTGCGTTTCTGTAGATTCAGGAGTCGCCTGATTTGTCACTTCGCAACCACCGAGTAATGCGAGTGTCGTCGCGAATAGCACTACATTTTTCATCATCGCCTCCGAATTAGTTCGCACGCTCTATACGAATGCCATCGTATGCCGCACCATCTTGTAGGGCGTTAACTACGTTTTGCGGTAAAAACCCTTGAGCAGAACCCACGACACTTTTACTTCTAAGCCCAACCACTCTGGCATTAACCATAACTCCGCCCTGATGATTCACCAAAGTACCACCTAGCACGTACAAAAAAGGGTGGTCGTCAGATAGCTCTAAAAAGTCACGACTAAAAATAAAATCGCCTTCAGGTGTCACCCGGATATAGTCTGTTGTTTTAAAGTCCACAACAGGGATCCCAAATGCATGAAGCTCATGGATAAAGCTTTCAGCCAACTGGTTACCCAGCAAGGAACCTTTATCAAATTCTTTATCTAAAAATACAAAGCTTGTCACTGCTACCGGTGTTTTCTCATTCACGTGTTTCAAGTTTGCAACCATGTCTTGCATTATAGACTGGACATAGTGAGTGACATTTTTACCAGCCATTTGCTGAGAAACAGAAAATTGCTTCATACCGTTTGGGTTACTTTGATACATCGAAGATTTTTCAAAGCCATTACGCACGGGCTCAGCCTGAGCATTATCCACCGCAAAAAAGTGACTCTGAGCACAGCCAACCATCAATGAAAGCGGCAAAACCAAACTTAATACTTTTTTCATTACTTTCATCTCCACTAATATTGGCTTCGTATAATCTGACCGTCACGATTTGTGACACGCTCCGTACCCCACATCACAGCTTTAGGTATGCTGATTGATGCGGCTGAGACGGCTCGATTATGTAACGTATCAACCAGCCGCGCATTGACCAAATAGGTATCTCGACTTTCTACGATTGTCCCAACCACCACGAGGTCAATTTTCTGGCGCTGATTCAGCACATTCAATTCTCGACTTAACATACTATCGGCAGAACTTTGTAAAGATAAAGCGTTTCTGAGTCGATATTCCACGACATCTGCCCCCATTTGACTTAAATGGGTCATGAGGGATTCTTGCAAGGCCACGCTCAAGCCTGAACCTTGCCCAGCAACGGTATCATCCAGCTGATTAGCCTTAAAAAAACTCGTCACAGCAAGCGTTGAATTCGGCTTGAACGGCCGTACATACTGCCCAAGTTCCGCGGCTAACTGAGCGCCAAACCCATCTAAGTCAGGTAAGATTTCTTGCTGCTGGGTCGCTTCTCTTTTGCCGACCTGTTGGCTGTTTGTACACCCCGCCAACAACATAATCACTATGAGTGCTAGATATTTCATTTCACCAAGCCCACGATAAACTTATTGGATAAAATGCAAAATACGCACCAAGTTTTAAAGTCGATGACTGGTGTAATGGCTAACCAAACAGCTTAAACCTGCACGCTTAAGCTGCTGACAACCTTTGTATGCAGAGGCCTTATCTGTAAATGCACCTAATTTGAGTCGATAATATTTGGTATTTTGAATATCTATTTGCTCGATATTCACTTCGCTTGTTGCAAAGTCTTGCGGTAACTTATCCTTGAGTTGCTCGTAGGTTTGCCTAAGCTTGGTATATTCCGTTGTAGAGGCCAATTGAATTGCAAATTCAGCTATCTCTACAGGCTGTTCTTGTTTCTCGGTGGGCTTTGTTTTTTGCTCTATCACTTGCTCGGGTTGCTCTGCTAAAAGCTCAGCATCCTTTTGCTTTGCAAGCGAATTTGATAGCTGCATCGCAATAACATCTAAATCTTCCTGCACTTCTTCAAACCTAGCAACCTGCTGTTTTAGCGCTCTGAGCTGCTCTACTTCTTGTTGTAAGGTGCTTACCTGCTGTTCCAATAAAGATATCTGCTTCTTCATTTGTAATGAGTCAAGTTGACTCTTGCTCGCAGTTGCTTGGCAACCACTTAACGCAACGAAACTGAGCATAATGAGGTGCCACTTAATTGATTGCATTGTTTTCTCTTTCATAAATAGTTAAGGCTTCCACTGTGCAAGAAACTTTGAAGGGAAGTAGATTTTGGCAAATATTTGCCGCATTTTGTGTGGCGTCATCTCTTAATATAAGTAAATAAGTGGCGTCGCCTTCTTTTTGCGCATACCCAAAACCACCGCTTAATAACGCGGGATAACGCTTAGCCAAAATCGCCGCATACACTTTTAATATCGTTAATGTCTTGAAGCGTCCAGCTACAGCAAACTCTTGCGTGGTTGCGCGCTGTCGTTGTAGTTCGTGATTTACATCAAGCAGTAAGTCTCCCTCTGCACTTAACTCCACTTCTATCTGTTGAGTACTGGCTACCGCGAGCCTTTTCGCATCACTTATCGCTGTACGGTAAGTCCCAGGCTTCAAACCAGTAAATACATAGTAGCCGTCATATGCCGTCTGAGTGCGCGCGACTTCGTTACCCGTTTCATCAAGTAAACTCACGGTGGTGAACCCTGCAGGTCGGCGCTCAGTACCCTCATTGATTTCAACAATACCTTCAACTTCCGACGAGTTTACAAATGGTATTTCAACATATTCAATATGACCGGGTCTTGGAGTGAATGAAAAGCCATCGTTAGCGGGAATTAAAAAGGGTTCGGGGATCGTTTCTTTGTCAACAATAATATCTGTTCGTTTGTAATTAACCATTGCGGGTAATAGAGCCACACCATCGTCGTCAGTTTTACCTTGTGCAAAGTTTTGTAATGCTTTTATAGTTACCCCCTTCAGCGGTAACTCCCCATCGTCAAGATAGCCGTTATTATTTTGGTCGATAAAAGCACGAACCATCAAAGAGCCAAACTGCGACAAGCGTTTGCCAGTTAAAAAAACCTGATCTATGGATTCGCCCGCTCCGATACTTACTTGTCCAGAGAGGCCTACTTGCCAGTTATCATCGTTATCGTATTGCAAGTCTGTTAACAACCTAAACTTCTCATGGCTCCAGCTCAATCCAAGTTCGGTTTTATAGTAATCGGCAGCAAAGTCTTTGTATAAGGTAATGCCAAGATCAAGCTCAGGACTTAGTTCTTTGCTCAACTCTAGCTCTGCGGATGTAATTTCATTAGAAGGTTTTATGTCATACCAAGTAGTAAAGCGACTATATATCCCAAACACCCTGCGCTGCCAGCGCAAGTAGCCACTCACATCGCTGGCTTGATTTGTCTGCTCTTGCCACACAAATTGGTTACTGAAAGTGCCCCAATAATTACCCGTACTAAACAGTAGCGACGCTTGCTCGGTGGTATCTATATTAGCTCTATTAAGCTGAAAGTATTCAGCACGATAGTAAATCTTAGCGGCATCAAAAAGAGGCCCATCTCCCGCCGCCGTTAATTTTATCTCGGTCGCATTTTCATCCCGTTCTAAATCTTCCTTTAGCTCAAATTTAGCACCTACCTGCTGGCCAAATAGACGGGTTCGAGTATTTGCAGATAGACGTTGGTTCGCTTCGCTCTTACTATAGTCAACATCCAGTAATAGTCGTTTATTAATATTGGTGTTAAACCCTGTAGAAAAGTACTGTTCCGAGGCGCTATTTTTCACACCTTGACGATGCTGCACACCTGCATACACCGCAAAGTTTTTAGTAAGACCGTAGTCAAATCGACCATTTACTTGCCAGCTTGATGCTCCTGATTCCGCAGTCTTGTCGCCCAGTATACTTTTGCCCGTCTCAGTAATTGATACGGCAAAAAAGCCTTCACCTTCATTTACGGTGCTCTGTTCAACATAATAGGTCTGCACTTCTTTTGATACTTGACCTTGGCCTCCATACATCACCAGTTCAAAGGTATTTTCACCAAATAGTAAATCAATATTTTCAAACTCATAGCGCCCAGATTGGACATTATTTTCTTGTCCTATTAGCAATCCATTTCGATAAAGCTCTACGTCCCACCCTACCTGAACAGGACCTGAGATGACAATGCGCTGACGGTTCGTACGCCTATCTAACGGCGCGTTACTGAAGCTCACTCCTCGCCCTTCTTCATTTAGCGCATCAACTCCAACTTGAACACTCTGGACATCACCGAGCGATACCTTGGTAAAGTTGCCAAACGGTAAAACATCGGCTTTTTTAGAAGCACGGTTGAGGGATAATCGCGAACGATTAATCACATCCCCTTCTCTACCAGCAATAAAGTACTGAGCTTGCCAATAGGCGATGTCTTGCGAGCCAATAAGGGAATAAGACATCTGGCTAATGTCTTCAGTCAGCTGCGCATTTATCTGAGCATCCAACACTGGTTTACCGATGCTTTGATAAGGACTTGACCGCCACGGTAATGTTGCGCTGGCATTGCGGTCAAAGCTAACAACCTCTCTTCCTAATCGCTGTTGCTGCGCTTCTATTGGCAGAACTTGCCTACTTTTAACCGTAAGAGATAAATCCTGTATATCGGTAAACAGGCTCACATCGAATAAGGTCGCAACGATATAATCGGCGAGAAATACCTCACCATTGATAACCTGGATCTCCCTATTACTCAATTGCGTTCGCTGTCCTTTGCTCTCAACTAAAAGCGCTTTGGCATTAAGACTAAAAGTGTTTTCAGGTGTGAAGAACCAGCCATCAAAAGTTCCTGACACATCTTCTGATACCACAAACCCCAAAGCTGAAAACAAGCTCAAGAGTTCCACATTGACGCCTTGTTCCGACGTCACCGCGATCACTTCACCTAAATATAAATTCCCTTTATAGGCGGATAAAAACAGTTCCGTACCAACATCAACCCGAGAGACCACCCGCTCACTTTGCTGTATCGCAAGTTTTGCTTTCACTCGTTCAACCCGTTCAAATAGCTGTTGCAAAGTATCAACCTGCGATGCCATAGCAGGTTGATAGCATAGTATGCCTATTAGTAACGTGCGCCAAATAGCGGGGGCTCTCATTACGTTCGCTTACCCTAAACTACAAAGATACCGAATCATCTACAAAGGTGCGGTCAGTGTACTCCTCATCACCCACATACTTGATTAAGACCTTGCCTGATGGCCCGAGCTTGATTGCAGGGTCTATCGAGAATTCTACACTCCTTTGATTAAGCTCTGGATATACGGCAAACTTATTTAATACTCCGATCCGCACAGGTTTAACGTCATTTTTCCCCTGCCAATAAGCGGATAATTCGCCAAAGCTACTATATTTCCCAGTTCGATTAAGTAGTACCGTAATTGCCTGACGACCATTTTTTGCGTTGCTTACAATGACATCCTCAAGCTGTACTTGCGGGTTCGCATCGCCAACTCGTAGCATCACCGGAATGCTATAGCTCATCAGCACGTCAATATTGATACCTTCTTGCAGCTTGCCTTTATTATTCGGCAGCTCCCTAAAAAGCAAATGTGAGCGATACTCTCCTTGTTCCATATTCGCCTTTCTGCGCACAGCCAGCTTTATTACCTGACGCTCACCAGGTCCCAGTGTTACTTGCCTAGGTGAAATACGGATGAAATGGCTTGCAGCCATAGGGTTCATTTTTTGCTCGGAAAAGTTGGCATAACCACCTTCTTTAAGTGCTAGCTTCTCTTGAAATTCAAGTCGATAAGATTTGGTCACATCACCATTATTAATGATTGTAACCCTCTCAATTCTCTGACGCTCTTCGAAAGCAACCCGTGTTGGGGTGATCATTAGATTGGCGCTTACTTTACAGCAACAAAACAAAAGCAGCGTTAATATTAATTTATTCATAATGTAGGGCCTGTTTATCTTTCAAGTTTGTTTTTGCAGCAGTTTAATTGCCATTTATACAAGGCGGAGCCTGCGTAGCATAGTTATTCTATGTAAGTCTGGCGATAAAGACTTTGTGCTCCTGCAAAGTCACCTTACCCCACATCCTTGTGGGGCAACACAGAAGAAATGCCAATCAAGCGCTGCCCTTTGGGTTCCCCTGAGTGCGCTTTGTTCATTGTTGCTCAACTTTTGCTTAGATTACTAGGCGGCAAGTCGAGCGCCGCGACCAAAACCCACTCAGGGGAACAAAAATCAAACAGCAAAGGTCAACAGGCCCTAGTAAGACAAAGTTATTTCAACGTTCAAGGTTTGCACCCCATCCGATAGCGATTTACCGTTGCCAGCAAAGCGCAATTGCCCCCCGACCTTAAACTCACCAGACCCAACACTATCAGTGTAAATAGCCTTCTCGTGATACAACTCAGTCAATTGGAAGGCATCGGATGCACCAAGATTCCAATAGCCAAACCAGTCGTTGTAAACGGTAGATTGGACGCTAATTTGGCGATTATGAGGAAAATCGGTCAAGAGGATTTCTGCCGCATGACCAAACTCTACGAATAGAATATTGCTTGAGGTTTGTGGTCTAACATTAGGTTCTATCGTCACTGTGCCTGCGCTATTTTGGTCAATAATCGCAATAGTGCCAAAGCTCAATTTCTTAACGACCGATATATCTTGAGCTTTGGCCAAGTGACTGGCAAAAAGCAATGCCAGTACCATGTAACGCCACATGTTTTAGTAAGCGATTTCGATATCAACTTTACTGGTGTATACACCACCGCCATACGTATCTGTTCCAGAAAGTGCTTTCGTACTTAATGTCGCACCAACGGAAAGCGTTGCGGCACCATTTTCATCAACCCTAAACTTGTTGTTTGTCACTTCACTGTTAGGCTGAGCACCGCTCACCACATAAAACTCAAAATCCTTTAAATCAAAAGAGGCATTACCTACGCTATCAACCGTAGTTGCGGCTGGAACCGTAATCGTTAACTCAGTATTTGGCGCGGCATCGGTGATATTGATAGAGCCAGCTCCACCTGTACTAATAAGGTTTATTATTGCATCACCAGTATTCTTGATTTCAGGATCGGTCAATGTTGGATCCGCCTCAATCTTTATAGTGGCGACATCCGCTGCATCGCCCTGCACTCGAATGATACCGAAATCAAGCGGATCACCGGCTTCAGCTGAAAATAAGTTTTTAACTTCTACTTTAACTTCAAGACGAGCAGTATCCTTAGCAATTGCTGAAGAAGTAAGTAAAGCAGCGGAAATAGAGCTTGCAATAAGCGCAGATTTAATCAGTGTTTTCATCTTTAAATTCCTTTAGAGG
Source organism: Pseudoalteromonas sp. OANN1 (assembly GCF_024124685.1). NCBI lineage: Bacteria > Pseudomonadati > Pseudomonadota > Gammaproteobacteria > Alteromonadales > Pseudoalteromonadaceae > Pseudoalteromonas > Pseudoalteromonas sp. OANN1. Next base: position 146,962 of record NZ_JAMXSE010000006.1, on the reverse strand, counting down.
TCATTTTTATCATCACCGCAATACCGTTTTTTGGTGACTTATTGTTTATCGTTCCCAAATGGGAAAACTTTAGTAAAAATTAAAGCATTAATCTTCTACAATCAATGCTTTGGATAGAAAATAGTCTACAGTAGACTTTTGCTTCTTGAGTTGTTCTTAATCCAGAAACTGTTGCCCAATTTCGCATTTCAAACGCTTGAATTTGCAATTCTGCCTCAGAGAATATACTTGGAAACTTTCGCTTTACTGCCGCTAATAGCGCTTGATGCTGCTCAACTTGAGGCATGGAATTGATAGATAGGGGAAACAACTTAAGTTGAATTCCAGTCGTTTGATTCGCCTTTTGTTTACTCGCGGAATAACGCTTAATCTCTACGTCAGGATTCGATGTTGCTTGGATATTATCGACGCTAGCTTGAGACTCTAACAAAGTCAGCAGGTTTGAGAGATCCTGCTCTAATGAGCTCAATCGCTCAATACTTTTGAGCTGCTGCTCACTTAACAGCGAAGGCTCTTTAGATGAATGACTACAGCCACCTAAGGTGATTAAAGAGCCGAGTAGTAAAAATTTAAAAAAACGAATATACACAATAAGTTATAACAAAAATCCATTTTCACCTATGGTACATAAATCGCGGTAAATAACCAAATGCTTTTACCGCAAATATCGGTACATTTAACTTTATGTAATTACCTTTTAGCAATTGAATCGATAAGAGAAGCAAGCTCAGTTGAATACTCGTCTCTTCTCATCGCATGCTCAACTATCGCTTTTAAATAGCCGATTTTACTCCCGCAATCATGACTCTTTCCTCGTAACGAGTATGCATCGACTTGCTCTTGCTCCATCAACATAGCAATAGCATCAGTCAGTTGAATTTCGCCACCAGCGCCTAGCGGTGTTTTTGCCAAAAGTGGCCAAATAGATTTGTTAAGTACGTAACGACCAACAACGGCTAAGTTTGAAGGTGCACTTTGCAGTTCAGGCTTTTCGACAATAGACTGCATGGCGCCTGACTCTCCTTGCGCGAGTGCTGCTCCTCCCAAGTCCACAATACCAAACTGAGAGACGAGTTCAGGCGCTACCGCTTCTACCATCACTTGGCTATTACCTGACGTTTTAAAACGCGCGATCATATCAGCAAGATTATCTTTTGTTAGATCGCATGCAGCGTCATCAACCAATACATCGGGCAGCATAACAACAAAGGGCTCATCGCCAATCACAGGTGCAGCGCAGTTGATGGCATGACCAAGGCCACGAGCCTCACCTTGACGCACATGGATCAGCGTAACACCTTTGGGGCATATAGATTGTACTTCTTCTAGCAGTTGACGCTTAACCCGCTTTTCCAGTGTCGCTTCCAGCTCAAAGCTCTTATCGAAGTGATTTTCAATTGAGTTTTTACTTGAATGAGTTACCAGTACAATTTCTTTGACGCCAGCCGCAGCTGCTTCATCTACTACATACTGGATCAAAGGTTTATCGACAATTGGCAGCATTTCTTTGGGAATGGCCTTCGTCGCGGGTAACATGCGAGTGCCAAGACCCGCCACTGGAATAACGGCTTTCATAAATGCTCCTAAATCGCGACCGGTGCCTTTATATGCGGGTGACATTCGTAGTTCACCAACTCAAAGTCCTCAAACTTAAAACCAAATATGTCTTTTACTTGAGGGTTGATCTGCATTTGTGGCTTCGCAAACGGCGCTCGGCTTAGCTGCTCTTCAACTTGTTCCATATGGTTTAGGTATAAATGGGCATCGCCGAAAGTATGTACGAAATCCCCCACTTCTAAGTCACAAACTTGTGCAATCATCATCGTTAACAGCGCATAACTTGCGATATTAAAGGGCACACCTAAGAAAATATCCGCACTGCGCTGATAAAGCTGACAAGAAAGCTTGCCATCTAGTACATAAAATTGGAATAACGTGTGGCAAGGTGGCAACGCTTGTTTGCCCATCGCTGCGTTTTCTTTGGGTGAATAGTTAGTATCAGGCAAAAGCGCAGGGTTCCAAGCACTCACAATCAGACGGCGAGAGTCAGGGTTGGTTTTGATTTGCTCTACAACATCTTTGATTTGATCTATCACTTCACCATTTGGCCCAGTCCAAGAGCGCCACTGGCTGCCATAAACTGGCCCTAAGTCCCCTTCATCCGTTGCCCAGCCATCCCAAATGCTAACGCCATTTTCCTTTAAGTATTTGATGTTAGTATCGCCTTGCAAGAACCAAAGTAGCTCGTGAATAATCGAGCGTAGATGACACTTTTTCGTCGTTACAAGTGGGAAGCCTTCTTGCAAGTTGAAGCGCATCTGGTATCCAAAAACACTCACAGTGCCAGTGCCCGTGCGGTCTTCTTTTTTTGTGCCATTATCACGCACATGGCGCATCAGTTCTAAATATTGCTTCATTGTTCGCTACTCTTTAACTTTTAACTTGCCCGGTAGATGGGTTGCTACCTTCTCGCTTATATGCCCACACCATAAGGATAGCGCCTGCAATCACCATAGGGAGGGATAAGATCTGACCTTGAGAAATAAAGCCACCATATAAGCCAATATGTGCATCTGGTTCACGGAAATACTCGATTGAGAAGCGGAACACACCGTAACCGGCTAAAAATAGACCAGCTACACTGCCCGCTGGGCGCGGTTTTTTCCTAAACCATACCAACATCACAAACAATACCAACCCTTCAAAAAACGCTTCATAAAGTTGTGATGGGTGGCGCGGCTGTGGTCCGCCCGTTGGGAAAATAAATGCCCAAGGAACATCCGTTACGCGACCCCATAATTCGCCATTAATGAAGTTACCGATACGACCGGCAAAAAGCCCAACAGGCACCATAGGAACGACAAAGTCGCCTACCGATAAAATCGAACGTTTGTTTTTAAGCGCATACACGATAATCGCCGTGATAACGCCCAATGCACCGCCATGGAAAGACATACCGCCTTGGTCCACCCTAAATAAATAAAGCGGGTTTTCAATAAAATGAGAGAATTGATAAAACAACACGTAACCAATTCGCCCGCCCAAGATCACGCCGAGCATACAGTAAAAAACTAGGTCGCCAACTTGGTCTTTATTCCAACCAGAGTTTGGTTTTTTTGCTTCTTTCCCTGCCCACCACATGGCGAACATAAAGCCGATCAAATACATTAATCCATACCAACGAACACTTAACGGTCCGATGGAGAAAATCACAGGGTCTATCTGTGGAAACTGCAAAGCCATAGCCTTTCCTTAATTCATTAACATATTGCCAGCGATAATAATGAGTAACGCCGCAAACACTTTCTTAATCGTTGTGACTGGTAAGTGGTGCGTAGCTTTAGCACCAATAGGCGCCATAAACCATGAAGTTGCCACTATACCAAACAAAGCCGGTAAATAGACAAAACCTAAAAATCCATGTTCAATATCCACATGTTGGCTGCCAGAGGCGATATAGCCAAAGGAGCCAAAGATAGCGATAACGATACCACTGGCAGACGCACATCCTATCGCTTTTTTCATATCAACAGAGAAAAATGTCAGGAGTGGGACGATTAATGCTCCCCCGCCGATACCAATCATTGCAGACAGCGCCCCCGTTACCGAGGTTAGCATCGCAAGTATCGGTCCTTGTGGTATAACTCTGGTTGATTGTGGCGGTCTTCTGGAGCTCCACGCCATTTTCAATGCAATGCCCACAACACTAACCACAAAAATAATTCTGACGAGTTTTTCAGGCAACATCACTGCGGCAAAACCACTGCCCAACGCGCCGACTGCCACACCTAACATCACCCATGGAGCAATGTGCCATGGAACATTGTCATTTTTATGATGCGCTTTAGCTGAAGATGTCGAAGTGAAAATAATGGAGGCGAGAGACGTCGCAATGGCAACCAACACCACTTGATCTGTGGGTATAACATTAAATTTGGTCAAGATAACAGATAAAATAGGGACTATCAGCAGCCCGCCGCCGATACCAAGCAGACCTGCCAAAAAGCCAACTGCACAGCCAAGCAAAGCGCAAAGTACAACGATGAGTATAATAGTTTCCATCAACAAGCTCTTATTCTTATAGCGCCGTAATGGTAGCGTAAATAGCTTTAAGAAGCACCCTTTGCTTGGTGGCTGGTATAGAGTAATTCTGCAAAATGATGTTCTATCATAAATTCTTTAATAATTCGGCGCACTTGCTTGGATGACGGCTGTGCTAAACAATTTTCAAGTAAAGCTTCCATATCCGTTACTCTCAGTCTACGTAACACCCATTTTACTTTGTTCAGTGATGAAATATTCATGCTCAAACGGCGATACCCCATTGCAATAAGCAAGATTGCTCCCTCAGGCTCACCGCCTAATTCTCCACACAGGCTAAAAGGCAGCTCGTGTAATTCACACTGCTGTGCAATCTGGTTTAACACTCGCAATACACTGGGATGATAAGGGTCAAAAAGATCCGCCACTTGTGCGTTGGTTCTATCCACTGCTAATAAATACTGCGTCAAATCGTTACTGCCCACAGAGCAAAAATCGATTTTTTTCGACCACTCAGGTAACAAGTACACGCTAGACGGTACTTCAAGCATTACGCCGATTTCTGGCCGGTCGATGGTATAAAAAGGATCAGCCCATTCATCTTGCAGCTCAAAACAAGCCTGCTCAATGAGTGCCATCGCTTCATCTATTTCCTCACTATGGCCCACCATAGGCAACATGATCTGTAAGTTGCCAAGACCCGCGTTTGCTTTGATCATCGCTTTGATTTGATCCAAAAAAAGCTCGGGATGATCCAACGATACACGAATGCCTCGCCACCCTAAAAATGGGTTTTCTTCTTTGATATCAAAATAATCTAGAATTTTGTCGCCACCGATATCTAAAGTCCGCATTACTACAGGCTCAGGGTGATAACGTGATAGCACCTCACGATACCAGACTTCTTGCTCCGATTGTGTTGGGAATTGGCCTTTTTGCATAAACCAAGACTCAGTACGATAAAGACCAACGCCATCACAATAACTGGCGCTTAATGTCTCGGTCGATAGATCAAGCCCAGCATTTAAGAGTAAATTTATACGCTCACCATCGAGTGTAATGGGCGGCAAATCATGTTCCGCCTCAAACTTATCATGCAGAATGTTGTCTTTACGTTTAATTTCAACGTACTCATTGACCAACATTTGCGAGGGCGAAATATAAAGCCGTCCAGAATACGCATCCATGATCATAGACTTACCATCAAACTGTAATAATGGAATGTCTTCTATGCCCCAAATAGCGGGGACGCCCATCGCGCGAGTGAGAATGGAAGCATGAGAGTTGGCCGAGCCATGCACACTGACTACCCCTTTGAGCTTTTCTTTTGGTACTTGCGCTAACATAGTTGGGGTCAATGTATGGGCGATTAGAATCGTATTATCTGGATAGTGTTTAACAGCTTGCTCAGTTGAGACTAAATGCTGGAGCACGCGCAGGCCAATATCATTAACATCAATCGCACGCTCTTTGATATAAGGGTCGCTCATCATATCAAACTGAGCCACTAGCTTTTCGATAACAAGTTTTAGCGCGGTTTTTGCGTTCCAGCCTTGTTGTATTTCAGACTCCACTTGTTTACCTAAACTCTTGGCATCCAAAAGTTGTTGGTAAACCTCAAACACAGCTACCGCTTCTTTTGGAATATCATCACTCAGGGTTTTGGCTAAAATATGGAACTCTTGCCGAGTCGCGGCCACCGCTTGATGAAACAGCTGAATTTGCTGCTGAATATTGTCACTATGCTGCGGTTCAATACTCGCAAAATCAATATGGGGTAACACCACATAACCATCGCCTAAGGCAATACCTGGTGCACTCGATACCCCTTTTAACACTGAGGTTCTGTGACTGCTTGCATCTTGTTGAAGTAAAGTTTGGATCTCGGTGTTGGCAAGCTGTGAAGCCAATTGCGCTGAAAGCGTAATAAGAAAGGACTCTTCATCATGGCTAAATACACGAGCAATCTTTTGCTGCACCACAATAACTCCAAGCACTTTACGCTGGTGTACAACGGGCACTGATAAGAAAGCATTGTAGCCTTCTTCATTGACCTCAGGTGACAGTTTGAATCTTGGGTGTGATTGGGCGTGGGCAACGTTAATTGGCTCTTCACGCTGGGCAACAAGACCGACAAGGCCTTCGGTAAATCCCATTCGGAATTTTCCGATTGCTTCAGGGTTTAAGCCATCCGTTGCCATCAGGATAAAGTTATCTTGACTGTAATCGGCAAAATAAACTGAGCAGCATTCAGTGTGCATGGCATCTTTGACCATAGTAACAAAGCAATTTAACGCGCTTTGTAGGTCACTTTGCTGCGCCACTGACTCAGCAATCGATCTCAACGTTGCTAACACCTGCTGCTCCTATTTTTATCGTTTTGTGCGCCAGAAATCCTTCTGCCCTTGCTGTTCACGTTTACCAAATGGCATCGCAAACGGAGCGAATTCCTTCATCACTCGACGATAGACATCACGTTTAAACGATACAACTTGACGTACTGGATACCAATAGCTGACCCAGCGCCAATCATCGAACTCAGGGTGATGCGTACGTAATAAGTCTACATCTTCATCTTTACACCTAAGTTTCAATAAAAACCATTTCTGCTTTTGCCCGATACAAACTGGGCTTGAATCTCGTCTAATTAACCTTTTTGGTAGTTTGTAACGTAACCAATGTTTAGAACTTGCTACTATTTCAACATCTTCTGGCCTAAGTCCAACTTCTTCATGAAGTTCACGATACATCGTTTGCTCAGGTGTTTCCCCTTGATCTATTCCGCCTTGAGGAAATTGCCAAGAGTGTTGTCCGTAACGACGGGCCCAAAAAACCTGCCCCTGATTATTACAAATCACTATTCCGACATTGGCACGAAACCCTTCGGCATCAATCACCTTAGTGCCTCATTTATAAGTCGATTTTTAATGATTGTTCCACAACTCCCGCGCCACGGCAAATTTAATTCCATTCTATACCTAAATTATCTCAGCATACTCTCAAGTTACCCACAACTTGTGCATAACTAAGTGTTTTTCAGTTCAAATTACGAACAAATCCACAATTACACACTTCAAACCTCAGGTTTTCCACATATTCTGTGGATAATTATGTTTATAGTCTTGTATTTATCCAAAGCCATAAGATTTCCAAGCCGCTCTGACTGTAGCAAAATAAAAATAACTTCATATTTATCATATAGATAATAAAGTTATTACTTTAACCATATGTTGAAATAACAAACCACACTTAAGTTGAGTGCAAAATAACCAACTTACTTCACCACATGATTTCTTTTATAATCGTGTTTTTAGGAGATAGACTCAGGAGTATCGCTTGCCATCAGTTACACCACCACGCTCTGTGGGCGAGCTTATGCAGCGTGTTGAAAACATAGCCGGTTTAACATTGGGTGAACTCGCTCAGCAGCTCTCGTTTAAAACACCACAAGACTTGCTCAAAGAAAAAGGCTGGGTAGGACAACTCATAGAAGCAGCCTTAGGTGCTACCGCGGGCTCAAAGCCTGTGCCTGATTTTGAGCATATTGGCGTTGAACTCAAGACTTTGCCAATAGGCTATCAAGGCAAACCGCTAGAGACCACCTATGTTTCTGTCGTACCGCTGACTCAGTTAACAGGATTAACGTGGGAAGCGTCGAGTGTTAAAAAGAAATTAGCTCATGTTCTTTGGCTACCCATATTAGCCGAACGAGAAATTCCTTTAATAGATAGGGTTATTGGACACGGCTTCTTATGGCGGCCGGACGCGCATCAAGAACAGTTGTTACGAAGGGACTGGGAAGAACAAATTGAGTTAATCGCTACGGGTCATGTAGAGCAAATCTCAGGGCATCTTGGAGAAGTCATGCAGATAAGGCCAAAGGCGGCAAATGCCAAAGCGCTCACCGACGCCATAGGGCCTAACGGTAAAATAGTGCAGACTTTGCCAAGAGGTTTTTATTTGAAAATCAATTTCACTCAATCGATATTAGCGCAAGAGTTTGGTGCTTAAAAACGCCTGTTGACTTTTTGTACAAAAAGTACAAATGTAACACAACCAACATCTTGTATGGATTTGGTTAACATTTATATTTTTTATAGAAGGAGACGACAATGAAATTAAAGTTTAACAAAAAATCGATTAAAGAACTTAGTGTGAACAAAATACTTGTGACTAAGATGACACCAGCTGTTGCTGGAGGTAATGGAGCAGCAACGATGGGTGATGCTTGTAATTCACTTCAAGTCTGTTGGACATTTAGAAATGGCCAAGCAAATTGTGAAATTTGGGGTGACGACCGCTAGCAATAAAAAACGCCAGTAACTAAACTGGCGTTTTCACAATACATCAAGTAATGCTAATTACTGACCTTTGATTTCACTACGGCCTTTGTATACCGCTTTTTCACCTAGCGCTTCTTCAATACGTAGTAACTGGTTGTACTTAGCTACACGATCCGAACGACAAAGTGAACCTGTCTTAATTTGACCTGCCGCTGTCGCCACTGCTAAATCAGCAATGGTAGCGTCTTCAGTTTCACCAGAGCGGTGTGAAATAACGGCAGTAAAGCCAGCATCTTGCGCCATTTTAATAGCATCAAGCGTTTCAGACAGTGAACCAATCTGGTTAAATTTAATCAAGATTGAGTTACCAATGCTTTCTTCAATACCACGCTTTAAGATCTTAGTGTTAGTAACAAAAAGATCATCACCCACTAGCTGAACTTTATCGCCGATTTTATCTGTTAGGACTTTCCAGCCAGCCCAGTCACTTTCGTCTAAGCCATCTTCGATTGATACAATTGGGTAACGTGCGGCAAGATCGGCCAAGAAGCCTGCAAAACCTTCCGAGTCAAATGTTTTACCTTCGCCCTTTAGGTCATACTTGCCATCGACATAAAACTCAGACGCTGCACAGTCAAGTGCTAGTGTTACGTCTTTGTTCATTTCGTAGCCAGCAGCTGCAACTGCTTCAACAATTACTTCTAGCGCTTCTTCATTTGATTTAAGGTCTGGAGCAAAACCACCTTCATCACCAACTGCAGTGTTCAGGCCACGTGACTTAAGTACGTTTTTCAGGCTATGGAAGATTTCAGCACCCATACGTAGTGCTTCACGGAAGCTCTTTGCGCCAACAGGCTGAACCATAAACTCTTGAATATCAACGTTGTTATCCGCGTGCTCACCACCATTGATAATGTTCATCATCGGAACTGGCATTGAGTACTGACCTGCTGTACCGTTGATGTCTGCGATATGCTCGTATAGCGCCACGCCTTTGTCTTGTGCAGCTGCTTTTGCTGTTGCTAGAGATACCGCAAGGATGGCATTCGCACCTAGTTTTTCTTTGTTTTCAGTGCCGTCTAAGTCCAACATGATTTGGTCGATTGCACGTTGCTCTAGCGCGTTTTGACCTTCAAGTGCTGCCGCGATTTCGTTATTTACGTAGTTTACCGCTGTTAATACACCTTTACCTAAGTAACGAGACTTATCACCGTCACGTAGCTCTAGTGCTTCACGGGTACCCGTAGATGCACCTGATGGCGCACATGCACGGCCCCATGCACCAGACTCTAGGTGTACGTCCGCTTCTACTGTTGGGTTACCGCGTGAGTCCATAACTTCACGGCCAATCACTCTAACGATTTTTGACATCTTGATTCCTCTTATTCCCAAAGTGGTGTGTGTTGCACTGCTTCTGTCGCAGGCGAATTCAGGGTCAATAAACCCGCTTTAAAGTTTGCCTTATCTCTGTTGCTTCGCAAAGTGAAGAATTTACACGTATCACATTGACGCGCCGGCAGATAAGAAAAAGTTTGGCGATAAACACTACACTTAGCGCCTATTGCAAAACCTTCTGCAACAAAAAAGCCGTGCAAGAGCACGGCTTTTTCTTATTACGAAGATGCTTTTTGGTGGCTGTATGCCGCCGCAACAAAACCTTCAAATAATGGGTGACCATCACGAGGCGTTGACGTGAACTCAGGGTGGAACTGAGCCGCGATAAACCAAGGGTGATCTTTATTCTCGATAATCTCAACTAGTTTCTTGTCTTCTGACAGACCAGTAAATTGCAGACCCGCTTTTTCAAGCTCAGCAACATAGTTGTTGTTTACTTCATAGCGGTGACGGTGACGCTCAACGATTTCGGCATTACCGTATACTTCACGCACCTTAGAGCCCTCTTTTAAGTGGCAAAGCTGTGCACCAAGACGCATTGTGCCACCAAGATCAGAATCGTGGTCACGTACTTCAATCTTACCATCTGCATCTAACCACTCAGTGATCAGACCAACCACTGGGTGTGGGCTTTCAAGATCAAATTCAGTTGAGTTAGCACCAGTAAGACCTGCAACGTTACGTGCATACTCGATTAGCGCAACTTGCATCCCTAAACAAATACCTAGGTATGGTACTTTGTTTTCACGTGCATACTTTGCAGCTAAAATCTTACCTTCAACGCCACGGTTACCAAAGCCACCAGGTACTAAGATAGCATCAAGGTGCTCAAGTAACTCAGTGCCTTTGCTCTCGATATCTTGAGAGTCAACATATTCAATATTCACCGTTAAACGGTTTTTCAAACCAGCATGCTTCAATGCTTCGTTAACTGATTTATATGCGTCCGGTAATTCGATGTATTTACCAACCATACCAATTGTCACTTCACCAGTAGGATTTGACTCTTGATAAAGTACTTGTTCCCACTCAGATAAATCCGCTTCCGGACGTTCAAGGTAGAAACGACGACAAATGATGTTATCAAGCTCTTGCGACTTCAATAGCGCAGGGATCTTATAAATACTGTCTACGTCTTGTAGTGAGATAACTGCTTTTTCTTCCACGTTAGTGAATAGTGCAATCTTTGCGCGCTCGTTCGCTGGTAGTTTACGATCTGAACGACAGATCAAAATATCAGGTTGAATACCGATTGAACGAAGCTCTTTCACTGAGTGCTGAGTTGGCTTAGTTTTCACTTCACCCGCAGGGCCTAAGAAAGGCACTAGCGTCAAATGCATAAACAAAGCGCTCTCACGACCAAGCTCTGTGCCTAGCTGACGAATTGCTTCTAGGAAAGGTTGTGACTCGATATCACCAACCGTGCCACCAATCTCTACGATAGCAACATCATGGCCTTCCGCGCCTTCAAGCACGCGACGCTTGATGTCATTTGTGATGTGAGGAATAACCTGAATAGTGGCACCTAAGTACTCACCTCTGCGCTCTTTGCGCAACACGTCTTCAAATACACGGCCTTGTGTAAAGTTGTTACGCTTGGTCATTTTAGTGCGAATAAAACGCTCGTAGTGACCAAGATCAAGGTCGGTTTCCGCGCCGTCTTCGGTTACGAATACTTCACCGTGTTGGATAGGGCTCATGGTCCCAGGGTCAACATTGATGTAAGGATCCAGCTTTAGAATCGTTACTTTCAAGCCACGTGCTTCTAAAATAGCGGCTAAAGAAGCAGCTGCAATACCTTTACCCAAGGAGGATACTACTCCGCCCGTTACGAAGATAAATTTTGTACTCATGCGAACCCTAGAAATTTCAGGAAAATTGGAATTTAAATAAGAATCAAGACGGGGCGATAGTATAGCAAAAGCACCTAAGTCATTCCAGCTAAAAATGACTTAGCACGGTAATATATTTTATCAGGAGGTCGTTTTAAGTAACGAACAAACCGTAAAATCAGTCTCTGTTTTTACTGCGGTGACGACGTTTCACTGTCTCCCAAGCACCATCCATCTCCTCCAAGCTCGCATCTTTAAGTGATAGTGAGGACTCATTCAAAACGGCTTCGACTTGCACAAAGCGATTTCTAAATTTCTCGTTGGCTTGACGTAGCAGCTGCTCCGGATCTCGTTTTATATGTCGGCTCACATTTACAGTTGCAAACAACAAGTCGCCCACCTCTTCCGCCGTATGTTCAGAGAGTGGATCAACTTGCAGCGCCTCGCTCACCTCTGCGACTTCCTCTTGTACTTTATCCCACGCGCCGTGGTAACTTGGCCAGTCAAATCCGAGTTTGGCTGCTTGCTTTTGAATTTTGTAGGCTTTTGATAATGCAGGCAAGCTGCTTGGAATATCCGCCGCGAACGCCCCTTGTTTTTGTGCCTGTTTTTCTTGCTGTTTAATGGCGTGCCATTGCTGCTCAAGCTCTGCTTCGCTTAAACTTTCCTGCTTTTCAAATACATGAGGGTGACGTCTCACTAATTTGTCATTGAGAGTTTGCACTATGTCAGCAAAATCAAACAACCCCTGCTCTTTTCCAAGCTGAGCATAAAAAATCACTTGGAACAGCAAGTCTCCCAACTCTTCTTTTAAGTGAGCAAAGTCGCCTTGCTCGATAGCATCGGCAACTTCGTGTGCTTCTTCTAACGTATGAGGGACAACGGTTTTAAAGGTTTGCTTCTTATCCCAGTCGCATCCAGTGCTTGGGTCGCGCAGCTGCGACATAATCTCTAGCAGCTGCTCTATCCCAATTGCTGTAGAAGGCTTAGAGTCGTTTAGCATCAAAAACACCTTCGATTTGCATCAATTTAGTCAGCAAACGATGCATAGCAGAAAGGTCATCCACCTCTACCTTCATCATAAATACTGCTACGTTTTTATCGTCTTGTGTTTGTACGTTCATATTGAGCACATTGACTTTTTCATTGGCAAGCACAGAGCTAATGTCTCGGATCAGCCCTTGACGGTCGTGCGCTTCAATTTTTAATGTAATGGCGTACGACGCTTTAACATCATCTGACCAACTGACCGCAATCTCACGCTCTGGATGTACATCCGTAATATGAGCAAATGACTCACAATCAGAGCGATGCACAGCAATACCTCGCCCTTGCGTGATGTAACCCACAATTTCATCGCCCGGTACAGGCTCACAGCATTTCGCCATATGACTCATCAAGCTGCCAACCCCATCAACCACCACTGCGTTTTTGTCGCCTTTAGTGTGTTTTGGCGAGGAGATTTTTAACTTAGGTGTATCCTCAGGTTTATCTTGAACGTAGTTCAGGAATTGGTTGATACGAATATCACCGGCACCAATCGCCACCATTAAATCGTCGAGCTCTTTAAAGTTAAAGCGGTCAATCGCGGGTTCTAAATCTTTATAGGTAATATCTAGTTTTTGCAGATGACTATCTAAAATTTCCTTACCCGCTTGAAGATTTTTGTCTCTATCTTGCTGCTTAAACCAGTGATGGATCTTACTGCGCGCTCTTGAAGAATGAATATATCCCAGCGACGGGTTTAACCAATCTCGACTTGGCGAAGCATTTTTCTGGGTAAGAATTTCTACCTGATCGCCGGTGCGCAATGTGTAAGTGAAAGGCACTATTTTACCAAACACTTTTGCACCAATGCAGCGATGTCCAACATTGGAATGAATGTAGTATGCAAAGTCGAGCGGCGTCGAGCCTAACGGCAAATCAAAGATATCGCCCTTGGGCGTGAATACATAAACGCGGTCCTCGACAACCTGATTCTTTAGCTCATCAGCTATTTCACTACCATCTACCACTTCTTCTTGCCACTGCAACAGTTTGCGTAGCCAGCTAATTTTTTGCTCGTATCCTGAGTTTCTGCCCGGCAATGCACCTTCTTTGTACATCCAATGTGCCGCTACTCCAAGCTCTGCATCTCGATGCATGGCCTCGGTGCGAATTTGGATTTCTACCGTTTTGCCCTCAGGACCAAATACCACGGTGTGGATAGACTGATAGCCGTTTTGCTTAGGCGTAGCAATATAGTCGTCAAACTCTTTGTTTAAATGTCGCCAACTGGTGTGCACAATACCCAAAGCGGCGTAGCAATCTTGAATTTCATCTACCACCACTCGCATCGCGCGAATGTCGAACAACTGTTCGAATTCATAGCTTTTCTGCGCCATTTTTTTATAAATGCTGTAAATATGTTTAGGGCGACCGTAGACCTGCGCTTTAATGCCTGCATCCGCAAGTTTTTGTGCCACCGAATTAACCATATTTTCCATATAAGCTTCGCGGTCTAGGCGTTTATCAGAAAGCTTCTTGGCAATAGACTTATACGTATCCGGATGTAAATAACGGAACGAGAGATCTTCAAGTTCCCATTTTAATTGACCAATCCCCAACCGATTCGCAAGTGGCGCAAAAATATTTGCTGCGGCTTTTGCAGCAACAACTCTTTCTTCTTCCGATGCTTTCTTAACCGCACGCAAATGGCAGATTTGCTCAGCAAGTTTAATCACTACAGCACGCACATCTTCCACCATAGCGAGTAACATACGGCGGATATTATCGACTTGTACCTTACCCGAGCTTTGGTGTGCCAAAGTGCTAATGGTGTCCATGTTTTCCACCCCTCTTAAAAGCAGCGAGATGTTTTTGCCAAGCGCTTCCTCTACTTGCTCAAGGGACAACTTTCCAGCGACAAAATAAGGAGTTAAAAACGCGGTTGCTAAGGATTCGCTATCAAAATTTAAGTCTGCAAGGATCTCTACCATTTCGATGGCATTATTGAGATGTTCCGTTGACTCATCCACGGGACAAAGTTCATAGGCCTTTTGCAGCCATTCTCTTTGATCCTCAGACAAGTTTAAGATAGTGAGTCGCGCATCAAACTCTAGTGGCAAAGTGGTTTGATGCGACTGCCGAGTAGCAACCATGTTTTGATACCTCCTTAAAATTACTTACCCGCCTCATTTTCGGGTAAATTATTTAACCTAATGCTCGGGCAATAACGGCCTCAAAGCTCAGGTTATTTACACTGTTTTTTAAACAGCGCCATGGTTTCGATATGTCCCGTGTGAACAAACATATTCATTAAGCCAAGCTTTTCTAATTCAAAGCCTGCCTGCGCTATTACCAAAGCATCGCGCGCCAGTGTCACAGGATCGCATGACACGTATAAAATACGGGTAAACTGCGTCAACGGTAATTGCTGCAGAACCTCAAGTGCACCAGGCCTTGATGGGTCCAGTACCAACACATCCAGATTTGCGTCGAACCAAGCAGCCTCTGTAATCGACTGGGTTAGATCAAAACAGTGAAACTGAACATTACTGATTTGATTAGTTTGCGCATTTTGCTGAGCCATTGCAACCGATTGCGCTTCACCTTCTACCCCAATCACATTTTTTGCTTGTTTTGCGAGCACCAATGAGAAATTTCCCACCCCACAGAAAAGATCGAGGACACTTTCATCGTTACTCAGCTGTAGCCAGTCTGTCGCTTGGCGCAGCATTGCTTCATTTACTGATTGATTCACTTGAATAAAGTTGTTCAATTTAAATTCAAGTGTTAAACCAAATTCACCAAGGTGATAGTACGGCATCGGGGAATACACAACTGGCGTCTCGCCATCGTCAAACAGGACCTGGCAATTTTCTAGCTCGTTTTGTAACGTTTCGCGAGTCGAAGCGGACAGTGGCTTTGTATGACGACACAACACATAATTATGGTTGTCGGCCTGACAAAGCTGAATATGACTGATCAGCCTAAACTCACTTAGCGACTGTGCAAGCGCATTTAGCGTATTAACAATACGATCAAAAGGCGACACCAATACGTCACACTGCGCTATTTCGATAATCTGCTTCGACTGACTAGCTCTAAAGCCTAACTTCACGCTTTTGCTTTGTTTATCATAAATACATGCCAAACGAGCTGCTCGGCGATAATGAAGCGGCATAGAAGTGATCGGTGCTTGCCAAGGTAAGTGTTTAATGTTAGCAAAACGCGCAAAAAGTTTTTCAACTGCATGTTGCTTTTCATTGAGCTGACCATCAACACTTTGATGCTGCAAGCTACAACCACCACACTGCTGGTAATGCGGGCAAAACGGCTTAACACGCTCTTTAGAGGTATTAAGTACTTTGGTCATCTTCGCTTCCAACAGTTTAGACTTGGCCTGTACAACCTGTGCTCTCACTCGCTCGCCAGTCAAGGCACCTGCCACAAAACAGACCTTACCTTCGTGACGAGCAACACCTCGCCCCTGATGATCCATTGACTCTATGTTTAATTCTATTTGCTTTGACGGCTTAGCAGCTTTCTTAGCACGAAAAATCTGTGCCATTGGGTTCCTCATTTGTTTGCTTATCACGTCGGTAAAAGATAATCTTAGTTACAGATTTCTCTGCACTTTTTTGACCCTATGACAAAATTAAACCTGCGTGACAGTATTTTACTACTCACTCTTTTGCCAACTCTTTTGGTTGGCTTGCTACTTGGTGGTTATTTTACTATAAATCGCTACGTAGAGCTTGAGGAAATTCTGATAAGTCAGGGAAATCGCATTGCAGATTCTCTGGCCATGTCAGTAGAATACCCAATAGAAAAACAAGATAAAGCGCATTTACACCGCATTTTAAGCCAAGCACACAATAAACACGCACCACTGGTAAAAAGTATCGCGCTGTTTGATAACCAAAATCAGCTTATTCTTACCAGTAATTATCATAGTGAATTCGACAAATTACATTATTTTGGTGAAGTGCAAAAGCTACAAACCACCGAAGTTACTGCACTAAAAAATACCTTTGTGTTTTATTCACCAGTTAAAAACCATTTAGCCAAAAAAACCGATTGGCACAGTGCAGAACCAGCTACGCTCGCGATTTTAGTTGTAGAGATCAGTAAAGACCAAGCGTTGATATCGCAGCAGCGCGCGCTGATCTTGAGTGCTATTGTTATTATTTTCTCCTTTTTACTTAGTGTTATGTTGGCCATGCGATTATCACGTATGCTGACCAAACCGATTGCCAGTTTGATTTTAGCCACAGACAAGCTCAACGAAGGTAAACAAGACATCGCTATCAATGAGCCGATGCGGGGTGAGTTTGAGCTGTTGCGCCAAGGCTTGATTGTTATTGGCAGAAAGATGGCCAATCAAAAAGACGAAATGCAAAAGCACATTGATCAGGCAACTAGTGATTATCGCGAAACCCTAGAGCAGTATGAAACGCAGAATATTCAGCTCAATATTGCCAAAAAAGAAGCACAAGACGCTAACCGCGTAAAATCGGATTTCTTGGCTAAAATGAGTCATGAACTTAGAACGCCGCTCAATGGGGTCATAGGCTTTACTCGTCAACTTTATAAAACACCATTAAATAAACACCAAAAAGATTATTTAGATACCATAGAGCTATCTGCAAATAGCCTGCTTACCATCATTAGTGACATCTTGGATTTCTCAAAACTAGAAGCCGGTGCTATGGAGCTGGAGAATATCCAGTTTGAATTACGCGACGCCGTTAATGAGGTCATGACCTTATTAGCGCCAAGCGCCCACGACAAACAGCTAGAATTTTCGATTTCTGTTAATCGCCAGGTGCCCGACAACTTAATTGGCGACCCAACGCGATTTAAGCAGGTATTGACCAATCTAATTAGTAATGCCATCAAGTTCACGGAAAAAGGCTCAGTCAAAGTGGATATTAACCATCGCTTGATGGATGAATCTCAGTCCTCCTTGTTAGTGTCTGTCAGCGATACAGGAGTTGGTATTGCGCAGGATAAACAAGACGCGCTATTTACACCGTTTGCTCAAGCCGATACCAGTATCACCCGTAAATTTGGCGGCACCGGCCTAGGTCTTATCATCACTAAGCACATTGTTGAGGCGATGAATGGCCGTATCACTCTGAACTCAGCACCTGGAAATGGTACATGTTTCTCATTTAATGCCGTCTTTGCCCTGCCAAACCGTCTCTACAACGACGATTTACCAAGCAAGCCGCTGGAAAATAAGCGCGTGCTTTACTTTGAACCGCAAGAGCATACTCATCATGCTGTTATGGCTCAGCTACAAGCATGGGACATGCAAGTAACACGCTGCCTCACCGAAGAAGAGTTTGATACAGCCTTGGCGCAGGATTTTAATTACGATATCTGTCTAATCGGCTCTATGGCAAGCGTCGATCAAATGCAGACGGTTAAGAGTTACATCAAGCAAGCTCGCGGCTCCGCAGACTACTTATACTTGATGGTTAATACAGTGTCTCATAATATGCGTGAGGCGCTTATTGGCAGTGGTGCTGACGCTTGTTTAAGCAAACCGCTTAATCACAGAAAACTCTGCGAAATGCTTGCAGCACCTTATCGTTTAGACCACCCAGACATGAGTGCCAATGAAATCGAAGCTACCAGTTTACCACTTAAAGTGCTCGTTGCAGACGATAACGATGCTAACTTGAAGTTGATCTGTACTTTGTTAGATGAGCAGGTAGAGGCAATAGATACCGCACATAACGGCGCTCAAGCAGTCAGTTTATGTAAATCAAGGAAATACGACCTGATATTTATGGATATTCAAATGCCCATAATGGATGGTATAAGCGCCTGTAGAAGCATAAGAGATTCGTCCTTAAATGAGGATACCCCTATCATCGCCGTCACCGCACATGCGCTTGCGGGCGAAAAAGAGCAATTGCTTAAAGATGGTTTTAGTAACTATATGACTAAACCCATAGATGAAGATATGCTCAAACAAATTATTTGCGACCATAGCGCATCTTCACCAGTCGCGAGACAAAAAAATATCGAGAGTCATCAGCACAGTGTGCCGCCATTTAATAGCCAAATGTTAGATTGGGGATTAGCGTTACAGCGCGCGGGTAATAAACCTGATTTAGCATTGGAGATGCTTAACATGCTGCTTTCTAGCGTGCCCGAAACGTTGCAGCAGTTGGAGTCTGCACAAGACGCAGAGGATCTCCCAACGTTGCTCAAAGTAGTGCATAAGTTTCACGGGGCATGTTGTTACACTGGCGTGCCAACCCTGAAGAAATTGGCCGAAACCATTGAAACAGGATTAAAACAAGAAAAACCACTCAGTGATATCGAGCCTGAGCTATTTGAGCTGGTTGATGGACTCACTTTATTGCTTTCTGATTCCGAGCCCACACAATCCAACTGACCTTTATGTTCACACTCTTCTATTCGCTACTTTTATGCAAACAACCATAGAAATAGCGAATAGAAGAGTGTGGCAAATGACTCCTAGCACACCAGACAACGCTTCCCGACAATTTATTACACTTTCTAACAGCACTTTTCCAAGTCTTGTAACAAACTTCTTACATTCTAAATTCTCGCAACCTTTAACTTACGAAAGGAATTCTGTATGTATCTCATCAAGTCAGCACTTACCTCTGCTGCCATCTTCACTCTCGCTTTTGCTTCTTGTAGCCACGCCATTGAAACGTCATCTGACGAATGGCAAGTTCGTCTAGGAGGAGGAGCTGCCGCTGCAGATTTGCCATGGAAAGGCATTGAAAGTGAGCTGATCTCAATTCCCATTATCGATATCCAAAAAGGAAACTGGTTTATCAACAAAGACAGCTTAATTGGCTATCGCTTCCCTATTACCGAGGATTTATCTGTCTACTCCGGATTGGGCTATCGTCAAGACGGCTATGACGGCGTGTTCCGAGATGCGAAATCTGAGGACGAGGTTTTTGAAGGGTATGACGCACCGGATGGCGATGTTACCGTTAACTATGGCGTCACCTATTTGTGGTTTACGCTCGCTGGTCACAGTGATATTTCCGATAATTCAGATTCAACCACGGCTACTTTTTCGGTATCAATCCCACTGTACAACGATGGTCGAGGATTTAAAATCTCGGCAGTAGGTAACGTAGAGTGGCAGCAATCTGATTACGTCAATTATATTTACGGGGTAAGCGGGAAAAACATCGATATAAGCCGTGGTCGAGTGGGCTATTTAACTGCTGATGACGCCGTGAATTATTCGGCAGGGTTTACCGCACATTATCAGTTAAAAACACAACTCAGTTTGGTTGGTGGGATAACACGAACTAAGCTCGATGATGCTATCGCCAATAGTCCTTTGCTAGACAGAGACACCAGTGACCTCGCTTATGTTGGCCTAGTCTATCAATTTTAGGCTGTTGCCTGAGTTAAAATTAAATAAAAAAACCCAAGTTAAACTTGGGTTTTTATCATAATGCTTATTCACATCATCAACTAGCTTAATCGCTTTCGGCGCTTTCTGCTTCTTGATTATGTAACTCAAGGCTTGCAGACATCGCAGCTTCACGATTAGACTTTGCCGAATCGTTTCGCAATTCATCAATGTGATTGAGGTAGTTTTGGTCAACATCACCTGTGATGTATTGACCATCAAATACCGAAGTCTCAAAGCGACCTATCTCTGGGTTTTCTTGACCAACGGCTGCAATCAAATCACTTAGTGATTGGTAGACCAAACCGTCCGAGCCAATACTCGCATTGATATCTTCCACTTCACGACCATGAGCGATTAGCTCTGATGCAGAAGGCATATCGATACCATATACGTTCGGGAATCTTACCTCTGGTGCTGCTGATGCAAAGTACACATTTTTCGCACCCGCTTCACGCGCCATCTCAACGATTTGCGCTGATGTAGTGCCTCGTACAATCGAATCGTCGACAAGTAGCACGTTCTTACCAGCAAACTCTCTGTCAATTGCGTTAAGTTTACGACGTACAGACTTCTTACGCAGCTCTTGGCCTGGCATAATAAAAGTACGGCCAATATAACGGTTCTTAACAAACCCTTGGCGATAAGGAAGCCCTAGCACGGAAGCAATTTCAAGTGCGATATCACATGATGTTTCAGGAATTGGGATAACCACGTCGATATCTTTATCGCCCCACTCAGTTGCGATTTTCTCACCGAGCTTGGTACCCATATTCACGCGAGTTGCATAAACAGACATTTTATCAATGTTTGAATCTGGACGGGCAAAATATACAAACTCGAAGATACAAGGTGCAAGCATCGTTTTAGCTGCACAGATCTGAGAGAAAAACTCACCTTTTTCGGTTACGTAAATAGCTTCACCAGGTGCAACATCTCGCACAAACTCAAAGCCATCGGTTGCCAATGCAACACTCTCTGAAGCGAACATGTATTCCATGCCACGCTCAGTTTCTTTCTTACCGAAAACAAGCGGACGAATACCGTGAGGGTCTCTAAATGCCAAAATACCATGGCCGATGATCATCGCGATACTCGCGTAACCACCAGAAACAATAGACACAACCTCAGTTACTGCCGTAAACATGTCTTCCGCGTCTAATTTCATCTTGTCTGTTTTGCCAAGCTCGTGAGCTAAGATGTTCAGCAGGATCTCAGAATCAGACGTAGTATTAACGTGGCGACGCGCTTGAGTAAACAAACGCTCTTTTAATTTTTCTGCATTGGTTAAGTTGCCGTTGTGCGCAAGGGCAATACCAAATGGAGAGTTTACGTAGAAAGGTTGAGCTTCTGCTGAGCTTGAAGAACCAGCAGTAGGATAACGTACATGACCAAGACCAATGTTGCCCTGTAGGCGTTTCATGTGTCTTGTATGAAATACGTCTTTCACTAGGCCGTTTGCTTTTCGTAAGCTAAACGTATTGTTGTCAATGGTAATAATGCCAGCCGCATCTTGGCCGCGGTGTTGCAAAACAGTTAAGCCGTCATAAATCGCCTGATTAACAGGAGATGTTCCGACTATCCCAACGATACCACACATTAAAAATTTCCTCGCCGATTAACGGTTTACTGAATCTAAAAAGCTCGAGTTATGTTCAAGATAGGAGAAAAACCACTCTATCACAAAGCCAAATTCAGGAATTAAGTTTGATGTTTTCCACCACTGCGTGTCTGGTGCACTGGTAAACGCATCAAGGAAAAAGAGTAAGGCGCTAACGACCAACACACCTCGAAGTCCACCGAATACAATCCCAAAGATCCTATCGGTGCCTGAGAGCCCAGTTCTTTGAACCAGTTCACTCAAGACATAATTAACAAGCCCACCTAACATCAAGGTCGCAAAAAAGAGTATGGCTATTGCGGCTGCATTTCTTAAAAGGGGTTCTGAAATGAATGTTAGGAAGGTTGCGAGATATTGGTAAAAAATACTAGAGATGAAAAAAGCGCCGATCCATACGACAAGTGACATCGCTTCTTTGACAAAGCCTCGAAGCAAGCCAAAGATAGTCGATAAACCAACAATACCAAGAATGGCGTAATCAACCCAGATCATAGTAACCAATAAGTCGTTAATGTGGGGCGCATTCTAAAAGGTTTGGCATCTAAATGCCAGATCATTTTGTCACTTCAAATTGCGTCAAACGACCATTTAACTTAGTTAATTTCTTTAATTCTGGTAACTTAGCTTCAAGTTCAGCTTTATTTAAATCTGGTCCGACAAACACTTTTGTCAGTGTACCATTGGGCGTTTTAACGGGTTTAGTAAAGGTTTTAAAGCCATTATCTGCAAGCTTCTTCGTCAGCGCATCGACGTTCGACTTATGTGAAAAGCTACCAAGCTGAATAACGTAAGCCATTTTTGAAAAGTTAGCAGTCTCAGGACGCGTTAATTTTGCCACCTCAACTTTGTCGGTCGTTACGACGGGTTTCGCCTCAACTTGTGTAGGTGACGTATCTAATTGCTGCGTATTGGCTAGCGTTGCCTCTTCTGTGCCTTCCAGCTTAGCATCATCGGCGTCAATATCTTCCAGCGGTTCTGAGGGCAACTCAGGCGCAAGCTTGGCTTGCGCATCTACTTTTTCTTGCAGATCAATGGTTTTGAACTCAGGTCTTTCAGGGATCGCTTGAAATCCTTCCTTGTAGTGGACCTTTTCACCATCAAGGATATTAGGAATAAAGATCACCGCAGCTACGACGACGATACTTGTTCCAACAAGGCGATTTATAAATACTGAGTTCACAACTTTACTCTCTACTTTACATTAAATCATCTATAACTATTTTCGCCAGTACTCCATTGCCTCAGCAACGGTAAAGAACGAACCAAATATCACTAGTACCTGCTCGCTCGCAAATGTATCGAGCTGAGTATCAAGTGCTGCTGTAACGCTATCGAATAAGGTGACATTGCAACTAGAGTCAAGCAATGGCTTAAGGTTTTCCGCACGCTCTCCACGAGGCCCTGAAAGTGAAGCTAAACTCCAGCTATCTACATATCGGCTGACTTCTTTCAGCACACTGGCTTTGTCTTTATCCGCAAGCATAGCGACTAAGGCATGAATTTTAAACCCTTTTTGCTTGAGTTCTTGTAACTTAGTTGCTAAATATCTTGCAGATTCTGGATTATGAGCAACATCGGTATACACCAGCGGCGTGCTATTGAGTTGCTGAAAGCGGCCTTCTACTTGCAAATTTGCCAAACAAGTCTTCACTACATCATAGCTAGGTAGCAACTCTAGTTTAGCTAATACCGTTAACGCTGTCGCAGCATTTTGTGCTGGAATAGCTGGTTTGTCGAAGTGCCAATCAAAATCAAGATATTGCCATCTAAACTGAGAACCTAGCGGGGTAAAATAAAAATCGCGCTTTGATAACACCATATCTGCGGCAATTTCATCGCCATAGTCTATAACCGTATGTGGAATATTTAAATCACCAACGATTGCAGGCTTACCACTGCGGAAAATGCCAGCTTTGTCATAGCCTACCAGATCTCGGGTATCACCCAGATACTCTTTATGATCTAAATCGACAGTCGTGATAACAGAGGCAAATGGCGAGACTATATTTGTCGCATCAAACCGCCCGCCTAAACCCACCTCAAGCAAAATATAATCAACCTTACAGCGCTTGAAAATACTTAACGCGCCAAGCGTACCAAACTCAAAATAGGTCAGCTGAGTGTCTTTGCGGGTGTCATCGAGGAATTTAAATGCATCGATATGATACTGATCTTCAAGCTCTGCCCCATTCACTCGGACACGCTCGTTGTAGCGTACTAAATGTGGTGAAGCGTAGGTGCCAACAGAAAACCCTTGTGCGAGCAACAACGACTCCAAGCACCTGGCTGTTGTGCCTTTACCATTGGTTCCACCAATTAGAATAATTTTACTGAAAGGCTCAAGTAATCCGGCTTGCTCGGCAACTTGTGCTACACGCTCAAGTCCCATTTCAATGGTGGCTGGATGAATTGCTTCTAAATAACAAAGCCAATCATCAAGGCTTGATGATTGGCTAGGCTGGTTAACCGTCATAAGTTGAGTAGCTCAATTTGAAAAATTTACGCTACTCTATGCTCTTGTTCAGTGGAAGGCAAGTCCATAAACTTCGCCAAAATACGCGCTAACGTATCACGCATTTCACGACGGTCGACGATCATGTCAATCGCACCGTGCTCTAATAAGAACTCACTGCGCTGGAAACCATCTGGTAAGGTTTCACGTACAGTTTGTTCGATAACACGTGGACCCGCAAAACCGATAAGTGCTTTTGGCTCTGCAACGTTGATATCACCTAACATCGCTAATGATGCTGAAACACCACCCATTGTTGGGTCGGTCAATACTGAGATAAATGGCAAGCCTTTGTCACTCATTTTTGCCAATGCAGCACTTGTTTTTGCCATTTGCATCAATGACATAAGTGCTTCTTGCATACGTGCACCACCAGATGCAGAGAAACAGATTAATGGCATGTTATGTTCTAAACAAACGTTAACTGCATCAACAAATCTCGCACCAACAACTGACGCCATTGAGCCACCCATAAAGGAGAATTCAAAAGCAACAGCAGCAACAGGAATACCCTTTACACGACCTTTCATTGCAACTAAAGCGTCTTTCTCACCGCTTGCCTTTTGTGCTTGAACGATACGATCCGAGTATTTTTTAGAGTCTTTAAACTTTAATACGTCTTGTGGCTCATGCTCTGTGCCAAGCTCTTGACGATCTGCATCATCTAAGAAACTTTCAAGACGTTTACGTGCCGTAATACGCATGTGATGATCACACTTCGGACATACGTTTAACGACTTTTCTAATTCCGCTTTGTATAGGATTGAATCACAATCTGTACACTTTGCCCAAACCCCTTCTGGGATCTCTTTTTTACCAGAAGATTTAGTGGTTTTAGGTAAGATCTTTTCTAACCAACTCATTTGCAACTCTCTATCGTGCTTTATTCTGTTCCGTCAGCAAAGACAGACATCTTTTCCCAATTAAATCATGATTTAGCTATAGGTGATATAAAAAACTGGTCTTAAGAGTATAAGGTACTACATAAATATGACCGTTACACTAATTCCTCAGGCAAAAATAATGGCCCAAGCGGCATCTTTTCTATTTGCCATTGTTCAGGGTAGTCCACATCAACTAAATACAATCCGTTAGGTTTTGCCGTAGCACTTGCTAAGGTGCGGTCTTTGGCAACAAGCAGCTCCGCCATCCACTCAGGCTCTTGCTTGCCGACACCAATATCAAGTAAACAACCTGTAATATTGCGCACCATATGGTGCAAAAACGCGTTTGCTTTAATATCAATGACGATATATTTGCCAATGCGTTTCACCTCTAAGTGATGGATATTACGAAACGGCGTATTAGACTGACAATGTACTGCCCTGAAAGACGTAAAATCTTGCTCCCCTATCATCACAGGGCATGCTGCTTTCATTCTTTCAACATTAAGCTCGTGGTGAAAATGCGTTACGCCACTGCGTAAAATACCCGGCCTGTAGGTGTGATTATAAATAACGTAGCGGTATCGACGAGCTGTCGCAGAAAAACGAGCATGGAACTCAGGGTCGACTTCTTTAGCAAATCGTACCGCAATGTCGTCAGGAAGCTGAGAGTTCATTCCTAATGTAAAGGCACTCATATCGCGAGCAGAATCCGTGTCAAAATGCACGAGTTGACCCGTTGCATGAACGCCCGCATCAGTGCGCCCCGCGCAAGTTATCTCAACGGGATGATTACAGATATTCGATAGCGCTTTTTCTATTTCTTCTTGGACACTGCTGACATGATTTTGCCTCTGCCAACCACTATAATTTGCACCATTATATTCAATGCCTAACGCTACTCGCATACTTTTTCTATCGCAACCCATAACAAAAACGACATTTTATGCGATTGGCGATGTGAATTAAAGCGCTTAAGCTAAGAAGTAGATGATGATACTGACCAAACAAGGCAATTACTTTGTTTGGTTGGTATCGTTGAAGTGAGTATTAAGGCTCTGTAAGACTGGATTTAAGCGACTTTGCCTCAGCTTGCACTGAATCTGGGCCGTTCTCAATAACATCGTTGAGCGTTGATATCGCCGAATCATAATCTTGAATTTCGATGTAAGCTTTCGCTAAATCTAATTTAGCGGCAAATCCTTCATCCTCTAAATCAACATCCGTGGTATTTTCACCCGCTAATAGCTCTTCAAAATCGCCAAGCCCAACGTCCATATTTGCGCCAACGTAAGGTTCAACATCGCCATCAAGGTCGTCGCTTTGTTCAAGTAAGTCTTCAATTTCTAAGTAATCTTCTGTACCTTCGGCATCCGTTGGTAGCGCTTGGGCTTCCCCTGCGACCAATTCGTCTTGTAACAAGCTATCGAAATCTACTTCGAAATCTTCTGCATTTCCGGCGTCAAAGTCACTGGGATCATCCAGTTCGCTGAGTAGAGCATCGAAGTCTGCTTGGGTGAAGTCAGCCATAAATTCTTTTTCAATTTCGGCTTCATTGACCTCTGGTAATTCAGATTCTGTTTGTGGCTCAGAAAGTAGAGTTTTCAAGTCATCTTCATCGTTGAATTCAGACAGAGTCTCTTCGCCAAAATCTGCATTTAATTCAGGCAGCTCGTCTTCGATTTCAAGCCCAGGTTCAGACTCAAACGTGTCACTTTCTGCTTCTTCAACCTGCGCTTCAGGCTCGTCTTCAAGCAAAGCCTCTTCATCAAAATCTGCAGTTAACTCTGGCAGCTCGTCTTCGATTTCCAGATCTGGCTCGGACTCTAGCGTGTCACTCTCAGCTTCTTCGACTGGTGCTTCAGGCTCATCAGCAAGCAAAGTCTCTTCATCAAAGTCTGCTGTTAACTCTGGTAACTCGTCTTCAACTTCCAGTGCAGGTTCAGACTCAAGCGTATCACTTTCAGCTTCTTCGACTGGTGCTTCAGGCTCATCAGCAAGCAAAGTCTCTTCATCAAAGTCTGCTGTTAACTCTGGTAGCTCGTCTTCAACTTCCAGTTCAGGTTCAGACTCAAACGTATCACTTTCTGCTGCTTTGACCGGCGCTTCAGGCTCGTCTTCAAGCAAAGTCTCTTCGTCGAAATCCGCAGTTAACTCTGGTAGCTCGTCTTCAACTTCCAGTTCAGGTTCAGACTCAAGCGCATCGCTTTTAGCTTCGTCGAGCGGCGCTTCAGGCTCATCAGCAAGCAAAGTCTCTTCGTCGAAATCCGCAGTTAACTCTGGTAGCTCGTCTTCGATTTCAAGCCCAGGTTCAGACTCAAACGTGTCACTTTCTGCTTCTTCGACCTGCGCTTCAGGCTCGTCTTCAAGCAAAGCCTCTTCATCAAAATCTGCAGTTAATTCTGGCAGCTCGTCTTCGATTTCCAGATCTGGCTCGGACTCTAGCGTTTCACTCTCAGCTTCTTCGGCTGGCGCATCAGGTTCGTCTTCAAGCAAGGTTTCTTCATCGAAATCTGCAGCTAACTCTGGCAGCTCGTCTTCGATTTCAAGTGCAGGTTCAGACTCAAACGTATCCCTTTCTGCTTCTTCGACTAGCGCTTCAGGCTCATCAGCAAGCAAAGTCTCTTCATCTTCGATTTCAAGCTCAGGTTCAGACTCAAGCGCATCACTTTCAGCTTTGTCGAGCGGCGCTTCAGATTCGTCTTCAAGCAAAGCCTCTTCATCGAAATCTGCAGTTATCTCTGGCAGCTCGTCTTCGATTTCAAGCTCAGGTTCAGACTCAAACGTATCACTTTCTGCTTCTTCGACTGGTGCTTGAGGCTCATCAGCAAGCAAAGTCTCTTCGTCGAAATCCGCAGTTAACTCTGGTAGCTCGTCTTCGATTTCAAGCTCAGGCTCAGACTCAAGTGTATCACTTTCTGCTGCTTCGACCGGCGCTTCAGATTCGTCTTCAAGCAAAGCCTCTTCATCGAAATCTGCAGTTATCTCTGGCAGCTCGTCTTCGATTTCAAGCTCAGGTTCAGACTCAAACGTATCACTTTCTGCTTCTTCGACTGGTGCTTGAGGCTCATCAGCAAGCTCAGGCTCAGACTCAAGTGTATCACTTTCTGCTGCTTCGACCGGCGCTTCAGGCTCGTCTTCAAGCAAGGTATCTTCGTCGAAATCCGCACTAAATTCAGGTAAATTATCTTCATCAAAGCCAGAGATTTCATCGTCGAGAAGATCGTCATCAAGCCCATCCTCTATATCAAATTGAGCGTCATTGGATAATGCTTCTGATAGTGCTTTTTCAGTTTCGCTTTGCGAGTCAGTAGTTTCAAGCTTTTCGCCAAGTTCCAGCTCAGGGTAACTATCTAGCTCTGCGCTTGGTTGCAGATCTTCTTCGTCAAGAAACTCTTCTTCTGCCAGTAAATCCACTTCGTCATTAAGTGGATCATCTCCCAGCTCAATTTCAACTTCTTCATCCGAAAAGTCGTCTTCAAGTTCAGCATCCAACTCAAACTGTTCTTCGGCTTGAAGCTCCTGTAATAGCTCATCAACACTTTTTAAATCAGGATCTTCAAATTCACTGTCGTCGTCAGCTTGAACATTCTCATCACTAAAATCTGCTTCATTGGCTAGATCGGACTGTAATGTATCTTCCACCGGTTCTTCAGATGATTCAGGAATAGCATCCTCTTCATCCAACATACCAGACAAGTGTCCTGACTCCGTTTGCTCAGACTCTGCTAAATGCTGTTCAGACCCCAGTTCAGGCTCGTCAGATTCTTCTTCCAGCTCTGGCAAATCACCTTCTGGCGCTTCGTCTAGTAATGCATCAAGATCGTCATCGGCCAGTTCATCAGATTCTTCTTCCAGCTCTGGCAAAACATCTTCTGGTGTTTCGTCAACTAATGTATCGAGTTCGTCATTTTCCAGTTCATCAGATTCTTCTTCAAGCTCTGGCAAAACATCTTCTGGTATTTCGTCAACTAATGCATCTAGTTCGTCATTTTCCAGTTCATCAGATTCTTCTAGCTCTGGCAAAACATCTTCTGGTGTTTCGTCAACTAATGCATCTAGTTCGTCATTTGCAAGTTCATCAGATTCTTCTTCCAGCTCTGACAAAACATCTTCGGGTGTTTCGTCAACTAATGCATCTAGTTCGTCATTGGCCAGTTCATCAGATTCTTCTTCCAGCTCTGGCAACACACCTTCTGGTGTTTCGTTAACTAATGCATCGAGCTCGTCATCGGCCAATTCATCAGATTCTTCTAGCTCTGGCAAAACATCTTCTGGTGTTTCGTCAACTAATGCATCGAGTTCGTCATCGGCAAGTTCATCAGATTCTTCTTCCAGCTCTGGCAAAACATCTTCTGGTATTTCGTCAACTAATGCATCGAGTTCGTCATCGGCAAGTTCATCAGATTCTTCTTCCAGCTCCGGCAACGTATCTTCTGCAGATTCGTCTAGTAACTCATCTAGATTGTCATCTGCAGGCTCACCAACTTCTTCTTCAAGTTCTGCTAATGCGTCTTCTGGTACTTCGTCTACTAATGCATCGAGCTCGTCCTCTGTAGACTCACTACCTTCCTCTTCAAGATCCGGCCACTTATCTTCCTGCGCTTCACTTAATAAAGCATCAATATCATCGCCAGCTAGATCATCGGACTCTTCTTCCGGTTCCGGCAACGTATCTTCTTGCGCTTCATCCAATAAAGCATCAATATCATCGCCAGCTAGATCATCGGACTCTTCTTCCGGTTCCGGCAACGTATCTTCTTGCGCTTCATCCAATAAAGCATCGATATCATCACCAGCTAGATCATCGGACTCGTCTTCTAATTCCGGCAACGTATCGTCCTGTGCTTCATCCAATAAAGCATCAATATCATCGCCAGCTAGATCATCGGACTCTTCTTCCGGTTCCGGCAACGTATCTTCTTGCGCTTCATCCAATAAAGCATCAATATCATCACCAGCTAGATCATCGGACTCTTCTTCCGGTTCCGGCAACGTATCTTCTTGCGCTTCATCCAATAAAGCATCGATATCATCACCAGCTAGATCATCGGACTCGTCTTCTAATTCCGGCAACGTATCGTCCTGTGCTTCATCCAATAAAGCATCAATATCGTCATCAGCAAGATCACTAGGCTCTTCTTCTAATTCCGGTAACGTATCTTCCTGCGCTTCATCTAATAAAGCATCAATATCATCACCAGCAAGATCACCGGATTCTTCCTCTAATTCCGGCAACGTATCTTCCTGCGCTTCATCCAATAAAGCATCGATATCATCACCGTCGAGCATATCTGACTCTTCGTTAATTTCAGCTAACGTATCGTCTTGCACTTCATTTAACAGGGCATCAATATCATCACCCGCAAGCTCAGTGCTTGGTTCCTCAAAATCAGGCAATGCATCATCGTCAGCATCTTGAGAGGCATCAAGTAGCGCATCGATATCATCGGCATCGACTAAGCTCTCACTATCAAAATTGCCGCTAAATTCGGGCTCTTCATCTAGCGCACCGTCAAGAATTGAATCGATATCATCATCGTTTGCAACAGCACCAGCTTGCTCATCAGCGAGTTCCTCGCTCAGGGCTGCAAGGGCATCATCACTAACATCAATTTCTTCATCTTGAGACTCATTGAACAAATCATCAAGATCGCTGTCACTTAAAATATCTTGGCCATCATCAACATCAAGCGAAACTTCATCACCAGTCTCGTCAAAGCTCTGTTGCATAAAGTCTTCATCATGATCATCATCAAACGAAATATCTTCATTTAGTAAGCTATCTAATTCATCTTGGTCTAACGTATCACTTCCTTCATCGAAGTCGTCATCAAGTGAGTCAAAGGTAATTTCATCGTCTTCAGGTAAGATATCGTCATCTAACTGTACGCTTGCGCCCAGTGCGTCTTCATCGTCGCCCATTCCGATATCAAGTGGGTCTGGCTCAGGGTCAAATGCAGTCGCAGCGGTTGCAGCTCCCGCCGCCGCAGCGCCTGCAGCCACAGATGGTGTTTGCGGAAGAAAATCGTCGTCATCTGTCGACGCTTGAGATTGATTTCTTCGGCGTAGAAACATAACGAATCCAGCAATTGCCAGTAGTGCCGGTAATGTGGCAAGTAACGCAATGCCAGCTGGTGAGCTAAAGAATGTGCTTAACTCGCTACTTTCTTGCGCTTTTGCCTGAGCTGCCTGCTGATCAATCATTTCATTTTGCAAGTCAATAACAGCCTTGAGCTGTTGCTGGATTTCGCTGTCTTTACCAAGTTGGGTACGAACCGTTTGAAGTTCAGTAGAAATAGCGCCGAGCTGCTGTTTTAATTTATTGTTTTCGGATAGGATTTCTTCAACATTACGCACCGAGGATTTGAACTCTTTTTGTAAGTCCATCAGGCGCATGTCCTGTTCCATTTTTAAAGAGCGCAGTTGATTAGTCAGGTCTTCTTTTGCTTCTTCTACATCGACTTTACGAGCTTGTGTAACCTTTTTTTCGGCTTCGTTTATTGCATTTGGATTCAATAATCCCTTACGCTTCATTTCCCAAAGTTTGTCATCTTGATCCGACTTTTGCTTTGCCAACTCAGGGTTAACACTGCGAATTTCATTGATGGTAGGAATACGTAAATACGCCCCATCCTGCATATGGTTGAGGTTTTTATCTAGAAATGAATTAGGATTTTTATCGTAAAGCGCCTTCATCACCTGATAAATGGTGACCGAGTCATCTGGTCGCACTTTTTGTGCTATACGCCACAATGTATCAGTGGGTCTGATAGGCCCTATTGACCGACCTTGAGCCCCATAATCAACCCCTTTAGGGCCTTTTAGCACTACCCCCTCTTGGGTATATACTGGTGTGGCAATCAGTGCGAATACAAAGATACTAAATAAGGCTAAACCGCGCATGCCGATCCTTTACTCAAATGTTTAACACCCGTTAAACGACGTTTTATTATTATGGCTTTGAAGCAAGCTCTATTCCAAATGCAAACTATAAACCAGATATGTTGGAATATCCATTGCAACGTATTGAAAGTTAACATGGTTATAATGCTTTTTACTGATTTTGGAATAGCTGATATAGGTGAAGAATAGTCAAGTATTTGACTTAACGGCAAACTTCTTGGCAGAAGTTTGCCGTTATAGCGCGGAAAAGTAAGCAAAACTCTGCTTACTTTGCGATATCAATGGGTACTTATAGATAGCTTTCTATCAGGGCTTCTGCAATTTGGATGCTATTTGTTGCGGCACCTTTTCTAGTGTTGTCTGATACCACCCATAAGTTTAAGCCTAGTGGATGTGAAATATCTTGCCTTACACGACCTACATAGACGGTATCGTTACCACTTGCATCACTTACCGGTGTTGGGTAATCATTTTCGTCTTCAATTAGCTCAACACCCGGCGCATCAGCAAGTAACTGCTTAACATGTTCAAGATCATAAGGCATGCGCGTTTCAAGATGAATGGCTTCAGCATGACCGAAAAACACAGGAACGCGAACCGCAGTCGGGTTAACCAAAACACTCGAATCGCCCAAGATTTTTTGCGTTTCCCACACCATCTTCATTTCTTCTTTGGTGTAACCATTTTCTTGGAACGCATCAATTTGAGGAATGACATTAAAAGCGATTTGTTTGCTAAATACTTCGTTTTCCATCGGTCTTGCATTCATTAAGTTTGCAGTTTGCTTAGCCAACTCATCTACCGCTTCTTTACCTGCGCCAGATACCGCTTGGTAAGTTGAGACATTAATTCTGTCAATGCCATAGGCATCATAAATTGGTTTAAGTGCCACTAGCATTTGGATTGTAGAGCAGTTTGGATTAGCAATGATGTTACGATTTCTAAAATCTGCAAGACTGTCTTTATTCACCTCAGGAACTACTAATGGAATATCAAAGTCGTATCTGAAATGTGAGGTGTTATCTATCACAATGCAGCCAGCTTCAGCGGCGATTGGTGCATATTTCTCTGACACGGCACCACCCGCTGAAAACAAACCGATATGGGCATTAGAAAAATCGAATTCTTCAACATCCAGAACTTCGATTTTTTCACCCATAAAGTCAATTTCTTCACCCGCGCTTCGGCTACTCGCGAGTGGGTACAATGTGTCTACAGGAAATTTTCGTTCCGCTAGTAATTCGATAATTTGCTTGCCAACAAGACCTGTTGCACCAAGTACCGCAACATTATATTTTTGCGACATTATTTTTCCTCATTCTGTAATATACCAACCATTGCACTTAACTCTTGTGCTCAGAAAAGCCAAGTTGGTAAAGCTTTTCACTGATTGGTGAGTCATTATTGACTGCAATTGTACTAAATTCTCGACGCACGGGATATGCCTTACGCAAGGTATCAAAGCCTAATGTGTTTAGCTGTTTTCTCATGATGCCATCATCGCGACGAATGTCGTAAACAAGATGCGCTAAGTTGACAATATCCTGCTCGTTGGCTGTGCTTTGCAATTGGCAGCCAGTGACACTTGGCTTAGGGAGAAAATCACTAATCGTTTTGTTGGCTGGTAAATCGAACTCTCGGCATACGGCTTCGTATAACATTTGCGTGCCTCGTGCCTTGCCTTCTAGCGTATGGCCGGCAATATGTACAGAGGCAAAACGAGTATATTGCAATAATGGCTGCAAAATATTCGGCTCATTTTCCCAAACGTCTAAGATCAGCTCAAGCGTTTGCCCCTTCTCTACCGCGTGCAAAAGCGCTTGATTATCGATAACATCTCCACGGCTTGCATTGATTATCACCGTACCCGGCTTTAATGCCGCTATCCGCGGTGCATCAAGTAGGTGAACCGTTTT
The DNA here is from genome assembly GCF_024124685.1 of Pseudoalteromonas sp. OANN1. Classification (NCBI taxonomy): domain Bacteria; kingdom Pseudomonadati; phylum Pseudomonadota; class Gammaproteobacteria; order Alteromonadales; family Pseudoalteromonadaceae; genus Pseudoalteromonas; species Pseudoalteromonas sp. OANN1. The sequence continues at coordinate 113,165 of NZ_JAMXSE010000006.1, read as the reverse complement.
ATGCGGGCCCTGCTTAACTAATGGAACGTGAAATGTCACGATATCCGCGCGCGCTAAGGCTTCATCTATGGCTACATGTGAATCCAGTGTCCCCGCTTGCTGCCTTACGGGGTCACACAATAGTATCGTAAGACCAAGCCCTTTAAGCTTTGATGCCAAACACGCGCCAATATTACCAACACCAATGATGGCAATCGTTTTATCTTGAAGTGGCGTGGAGGTTTCTTGTGCGTACGCAAGTAAAGCGCTTATCACGTACTCGGCAACAGCTATCGCATTACAACCCGGTGCGCTGCTAAACGAGATATTGGCGCTGTCCAGCAACGAGGTATCAATATGATCAATCCCTATTGTCGCAGTCCCCACAAATTTCAGTTTATCGGCTTTTACTAACAGGGCCTTGTTGACCTTAGTGACTGAACGAGTCAACAGAATATCGACATTTTTTAGCTCATCAGGTTGAAGGTTACGGCCATCAAACCGAGTTACCTCACCAATTTCACAGAAGAATGACTCAACTAAGGGCATATTTTGATCGGCTAATATTCGCATGCGGGTTTCCTATCACCTATTGTCTCGAGTACTCAGGCGATAACACATCGCCTGAGTCGAGTTTAACATGGCAAGGTAGGCGACTAATAATAAAACCTTTTATTTTGTGTCACCGTTTTATTGCAACCAAAGGCTATTGCGAAAAACATCACACAGCATACAAAAACGACCGCTCCCTTAAGACTTAACCAACCTCCTGAATCAAGTAAAGGACAAAACGTCATGGCCAACACATTAATACAACACAATAATAAAGCCCAACGGGTATAAGCACGGTAGCCAAGTAATGCGGCAAACAAGCTGCTAAAAACATTAAAAATTACCGCTTCAGGAAAGAGGTGAAAGGCCGACAACATAGCCGTGAAGGCCAAAATAGTGACTAGATAAAAAATACTCTGCTGCATCTTGTTTCTCCTTAACGTGGACAGCTATATCAACCGCTACACTAGGGCGTGGCGGTGAATCCTAACTCACATAGCGACCAAAAAAATGGACTGCATTTGCTACTCCTTAGCAATTCTTAAAAGCACCATTTCGTGGCTATGCTTAACCCAATTGTAGAAACATTAACGTGTATTTCAATGCAAATCAGACATGAAGTTTTGGCAATTATAATGCACAGATAACGAACTTCTCTGAAAGAAATTTCATGTGCATTTTCGTCATATTGCACTACGTTCATTACACTTAAATATCGATCAGTAATTAATAGCGTTGAAAATTCTCTCAGGTTATAGCTGGGGGTGTAATCAATAACTTTTAAATTACTGACATAAGAAGCATGACTCATTTAACACTCAGATTAAGTACAAAACGTAAATAATATGTCACAACAAGGCATCAACTAATTCGCATACAGGGTATGAAGACGCTTGAAATATCAGCGTTAACCAGCTAGTCTAGCTTGGTGGTCAGACCTCTTATAAGGAAGAACAACATGACACTTATATTTGTTCTCGCATTGTTAGCCTTGCTCAGCGCAGCAAGCTATCATCGCGCAAGCTGGAATACCGCTCTAGGTATTGCAGCAGTTACAATGCTAGTTGGCACCTTTGCTGGTGCATTTGGCATTATATCTTGGTTAGTTTTCTTAGCGATTGTTATTCCGCTTTCAGTAACGAACCTGCGTCAGCAGTACATCGTGGCTCCGGCATTTAAAGCGTTCAAAAAAGTTACGCCAACAATGTCAGAAACCGAGAAGTCAGCGATTGATGCAGGTACTACTTGGTGGGAAGCCGATCTATTTTGTGGTAACCCAAACTGGGATAAACTTCATCAGTTTCCAAAGCCGCGTTTGAGCGTTGAAGAACAAGCGTTTTTGGATGGTCCGGTGGAAGAAGTGTGTGCCATGCTTAACGATTGGGAAGCAACACACGAGCTGACTGACTTACCGCAAGACGTGTGGCAATACTTAAAAGACAACAAGTTCTTTGCGATGATCATCAAAAAGCAATACGGTGGTCTTGAGTTTTCAGCTTACGCGCAATCTTGTGTACTACAAAAGCTTACCAGTAAATCAACTTTACTTTCGTCTATCGTGGGCGTACCTAACTCGTTAGGCCCAGGTGAACTACTTCAGCACTACGGTACTGACGAGCAAAAAGAGCACTACTTACCTCGCCTTGCTGTGGGTGATGAAATCCCTTGTTTTGCATTAACGTCACCGGAAGCGGGCTCTGATGCTTCATCGATCCCTGACTTTGGTGTGGTATGTAAAGGCGAATGGGAAGGTGAAGAAGTATTAGGTATTAGCCTAACGTGGAACAAACGTTATATTACTTTAGCACCTGTTGCGACAGTCCTTGGTCTGGCGTTTAAGATGCGCGACCCGGACGGCCTATTAGGTGATAAAGAAGAGCTAGGTATTACTTGTGCTCTTATTCCTACAAACACGCCTGGCGTAAAAATTGGCCGCCGTCACTTCCCACTGAATGTGCCATTCCAAAATGGTCCTACCCAAGGCGAAAACGTGTTTGTACCACTCGATTTCATTATCGGTGGCGCAAAAATGGCAGGACAAGGCTGGCGCATGCTAGTTGAGTGTTTGTCGGTTGGTCGTGTTATTACGCTACCTTCAAACTCTGCCGGTGGTATTAAATCCCTTGCAGTTGCAAGTGGCGCATACAGTCGCATTCGTCGCCAGTTCAAACTTCCTATCGGTAAGATGGAAGGGATTGAAGAGGCACTAGCGAAACTTGGTGGCTATGCGTATAGCTCCGATGCTGCGGTGACTATGTCAACTGGCGCGGTAGATTTAGGTGAAAAGCCTTCGGTTGTTTCTGCCATTTTGAAGTACCACTTAACCGAACAAATGCGTGCTTCAACCATCCATGCCATGGATATTCATGGTGGTAAAGGGATTTGTCTAGGTCCAAACAACTATGTTGGCCGTGGTTACCAAGGTGCACCAATTGCAATTACGGTAGAAGGTGCAAACATCCTAACCCGTAACATGATCATCTACGGTCAAGGCGCTATTCGTTGCCATCCTTTTGTACTGGCTGAACTTGAGGCTTGTTCTATCAAAGATAAACAAGAAGCGCTTGATAGCTTCGATAAATCATTGATGGGTCACATCGGTTTCACTATGTCGAACTTGGTAAGAACTAAGTGGTTAGCGCTAACCGGTGCACGTTTCACCAAAGTACCATTTAACGATGAAACTGCGGTTTATTATCGTAACGCTGCTCGTTACAGTGCATCATTGGCATTAATGTCTGATATTTGTATGGCTGTATTTGGTGGTTCACTTAAGCGTAAAGAGCGTATTTCTGCACGTTTAGGCGACCTATTAAGCTACCTTTATCTGGTTTCTGCAACGCTTAAGCGCTATAACGATGAAGGTCGCCGTAAAGAAGACTTACCGTTTGTTCAATGGTCTTGTCAGGAGCACCTGTACCTTTGTCAACGTGCCCTTGCTGACTTAATCAACAACATGCCTTCTGCTGCATTACGTGGCCTGTTGAAAGTGGTCCTGTTCCCATTTGGTCGTCCGGTTCGTAAACCAACCGACAAAATGGAGCACAAACTTGCTCAGTTACTTCAAGTACCTAGCGAAACGCGTGACCGCCTTGCAACACATATCTACTTAAAAGATGAGCCGCTGTGCTTGCTTGGTAAGCAAGAGCAAACGCTAAAAGACATTCTTGCCGTAGAGCCGTTATTTGAAAAGGTATGCCGTGGTACTGGTAAAAAGTTACCGTTTATGCAACTTGATAAAGTGGCAGCAATGGGACTTGAAGCAGGTGTACTGAGCGAAGACGAAGCAGCTAAATTGACTGCCGTTGAAGCAAAACGTCTTGCCGTTATCAACGTTGATGACTTTGACCCTGAAGAGTTACTTGCCGGTAAAGCAAGAACTAAGGAATCAAGTAAAGCAGACGCAGCATAACTATTTTTGTTTAGGTAGTGCTATCCATACTACCCTAGCAATTAGCGTGGATATAAAGGTCAGAATTTTCTGACCTTTTTTCTTGGCAGATTAGAGCCGGGGGAACACAGCTCTAGTGATTTAAAATAAATATCGCACCTTAAACGTCACTAAGTCTTGCACTGGTTGCTGCCATAAATCGGCGACACTCCCAAACCAGTCTCTGCGCCCTACTTGCGACTTTTCAAGTGTCGAAAAGTTTGCACCTCCTCGCTGATACACTAAAAAAATATCTGAATATGCACCCATGCGATAACGCAGTTTTATCTGGCTTGCTAAGCGCCTGTCGTCAAAGCTGGTATCAGCATGAACTTCACGAAGCTCACCGTTGGTAATTTGATAAATCGTCTTGCTTTGCGCTTCAAGTATCGTCCACTGTAGCGAACCACTGAGTTCAAGGTTGTCGGTGATCCGGCCATTAAATTCAAACTTATTGGAAAACTCATCTCTGTCGTATTCACTCAAGCGGTTTTGCCCGTTCGCCATCAGCCAGCCATCACCGCTTCTAAAGAAATTACTCAACTTAAGGTTCCAGTTGTAGTGTGGCATCCAAGTCAAATCCACGGCGTATTGCTGTGCTGAGCCTGATATTCCTTCTTGGTCAAGCTCAACACTTGCTGCCCAAGAAAAATCTCCCACATAAGGGCTTTGATAAAATACTCGAGACTCCACACGGCTTGGCATCTCAAACACCTCAGTGCCTCGCCCTAAGTTGTCTTGTTTACCACTGGTGTAATAATCTAGCCCGAGGTTGAGCTGACCACCATTTGCCAACAAAAACTGCGCTAAATATGCTTGTCTGGCTGCTAAACCTGTTCCTGCATTATTTTGCTCATGCCTCAGTGTGAGTGACTGCTTTAATCTGGTAAACCAGCTGTCTTTTGGGTGCACCGAGTATTCACCATAAAGCTCGCTCACCTGCCAATCATTGCGTTTCATATAGCCGAGATCACGGTTATCAAATTCGTCATCCACAGCAAAGTAGCGCGCAGCGAACTTCGTCTGTAACGAATGTTGATACTCCGCGTCTAGCGATACACCTTGACCTGTAACACTTTGCTTTTGTGTTTCTACCTCAGTTTGTAATAGCGCGCCTTTGAAAGACCAAGTATCACTACGATACTGACCATCAAGGGCATAACTCATGGCATCGCGCTTAAGAAACGGCCTGTCTGTTTTGGTTGCAAGCACACCCGCTTGCCAATCTTGCGTGCGATAATTAGCTCTTGCTGCAAAAAACTGCTTGCCAATATCGTCCGAAAAGTCCGACTCAGACACGGCAAAAGTACCAAATTGTACCGACTTTCCTTTATGTACAAATCGTAGCGCCGCATCTATAGGGGTGATCGCGCGTGAACCGTCATCACTTGATGCCCCTATACGACGAGTATGAATAAGCTTAGTGCTTTCAAGTGCAGCAACTTCAAAAAGGCTGATATCTTGGGTGAAAAATGGACGTTTGTCGGTGCGAAGCGTTTCCACGGCCGAATAATTCACGTCAACATCATCAATATCCACCTGACCAAAGTCAGGATTCACTGCAAGACTCACCTTCTGATGATGAGAAGGCTTGTAGAACAAATCAAAGCCAACATCGGACTGGTGCTGGCGCTCTGAAGGCGAAGTGCCTACAGGTGCAAATTGAGCCTGATGCGCAAAGTAAGGCACAAATGCCAATTGAGAATGCGCGGGGATCTGTGCTGTGATTTTTGGCATGGTCAGGAAGAAATCGCTATTTGCTGTTGTATCCTCATGGTTTGCATAGATAAAATTACTTTTAAGTTCATACAACTGTACCGAAACCCCAATTTTTGTAAGCCCCTGCTCATCTCCTGGCTGAAACGACACGGTATGCCAAGGGATCAATAATTCCGTGGTCCAATACGTATCGTCAATGTGATTGGCATAGTGCCAGTCCCCATCCCAATCGTAATCCACGTTTAAGCTTGGGGTTACAACACCATCTTGCGAGCCACCACCTAATGTCACCGAAAATTGATATGCACTACTACCGTCGCCTGAAAAGTCCACAACTACCCGATTGAAGTCAGCTTGCATAAAGCGGTCATGGATATTGAATTGTCGCTTACGCTCGGCTTTATTCTGAAAGTTTTTAATACCAATATAAACGCCGTCGGCGGTTGCAAAGGCTTTTGCGGTAATTTTGTCATTGGCAGAGGCCAAAGTTACAGGCACAACCTGAACAAATTGTTCAAAGTGCGTAGCAGAACCCCACTGCGCTTCATTCAACTTACCATCAACCACGATAGGTTCCGCAAGTACAGCGCCTGCCATCATGGGATAACTTAAACCGAGCCAAAATTTATTGCTTTTATTCATACATACTTTCCTCAGAGTTATGCCTGCTATTGCAACAAACTTTGCCGTAAAAAGTTCTTAACTTTTTCTGAAGAAAGCTGACTTAACCTTTATAAACATTGACTTAATCTTAAGAAACGCTAACGTTATGGGAACAATTGGTTTTGATTATTGAAATTGGTACTCGGCGTGCAGGCACAGGAAGTAGAGATGGTTTGTTTTGGACATTGGCAGTTTGATCTCCAGCAAGATTGCCTAACACATAGGCAAAGCCAAAAAACCGTAAAACTTGAGCCACAAATGGCAAGGTTACTCGCACTTTTTATTGAGCATCATAACGAAATGCTAGAGAAATATTGGCTTACCGAACAGCTGTGGCAACACGCGGTTGTCGAACCCAATAGCCTTTATCAGCTTCTGACTAAACTGCGAAAAGTGCTCGGGGATGACCCTAAAAACCCGATTTACATCAAAACCATCCCAAAGCGGGGCTATCGCTTTATCGCACCACTAGAAAGACATGAAATGGCACCTCGTCATACGGCAAAACCAGTCAACGTAATCGCCAAGTCTCGTATTTTCTCACTCAGTGCCGTCGCAATGGCGGTTCTATGCTTTGGCGCAATCGCCTTTTTTAATCAAACGCCAACTGAAAAAACACCATCACGCTACGAAACCTCAAACCTCAGTCATGAGCTTGGCCTTGAATTTGACGTTGATGCCCACCAAAGCAAAAATCTCATCGCCTATGTAAAAGATTTTACTCACCTTATTATTGCCAACAAACAAGGCTATCAATTAAATGAACACCGCTTTGATTCGCGGATCAGTTTTCCAAGTTGGAGTCCTGACTCAGACAAACTGGCTTTTTGGCAATATCAAGGTAGTGGCTGCCAACTTCACGTTATGACTGCCGCAGGGCAATTTTTTCATAGCTCTCAAATTCTTCCGTGCCAAGTTGGTACTAAACCCGTTTGGAAAAATGACAAAGAGCTCATCTTAACGTTCGGCCAATATAATGCCAAAGCAGCACACCTTTATCGGCTTGAGTCCCATCAAATGGTTAAGCTGCCACTTGCTTTGGCAGCCAATGAACAATTAAAAATGGCCCTTCGAGCGTGGCAAGACAAAACCTTTTATTTGATTCAAGATAAACAGCGGTTAGCAAGGCTACAAACGCTTGATGGCACGGTACATCTGCAGTGGTCAGCTCCAGTCACTTCGGTTGCGTTTGAGGTTTATCATCAAGCCGTGATTGCGAGTCAATATGGCAGCCTATCACGACACTTTAGAGACGGTGACAGTCAAGCCATCAAAGAAACGGAAATTGGCTTATACACGAGCTTCTCAAGCGATAATCGCGGCGATATATTCGCGGCATTGGAGAGTTTTCAAGTTAATATCAAAGACCGAGACGATCTCCCCTTATTTTCAAGCTCAAGCATCGATTATTTACCACTGACCAACAGCTTGGGAGAAACGGCATTTATGTCGAGGCGCAGCGGCGTATGCGAGGTGTATCTATATCGCGATGATAAAATCAGTCAGCTTTCCTTTCATCAGGGGCATGAGTACGTTGGTTTTTTAGTATGGAGTCCAGAGCTGAGCTATTTGGCCTCAAACCGTGATAACGATTTAGTGATATACGACCGAAAACGCCCACTCACCCAGTTCAATTCACAGCTGAGTCAGCCTATCAAAAGCATGGGCTGGATAGATGAGCAAACACTATGGGCTTATGACGGTGAGACATTAAACCAATACAGCTTGTCTGGGGCGCTTATCAGCAGCCATGACAGTACAGCTGACTTTGTCTTTTATCACCCTGAAAGACAAACTTGGTTTGTGCTACAACAAAACCTATTGCTGGAGTACGAGACGCTCTTCGAAAGCGACTCAGAAGCGTTAAATAAATATACGCTAAGTCAAAAGCAAACCAATCAATTTAGTAACTTAAGAATTCGCGGCAATGACATCTATTGGCAATCCGCTTGGTCAAAAGAGGACTACATTTGGCAACTCACGTTGATGCCAGAGCAAAACCCTACGCTTAAAAAAGTCGGCCACTTGATTTGGCACTACGATATCGACGCGCTTGGGGATCTACTCATAGCAAAAATGGAAAGTGTAGAAGGCGATATAAAGAAACTGACTCGCCTATCTGAAGCTGCCAACTAACGATTATCATTACAACAGCACATACGCGGTATAGCTCAGCACTAAAGTACTGAGCCAAGTCATAGCTAAATGCTGTGGACTTTTTAATGCACTTAACACTAAAAGTGGTAGAAAGGCATAAGGTAATAGACTCACTACACTCAGTCCCAATAACATATAGACAGGCACTGAAAAACAGACGGCGGCCGTCAGCACAATAATCCAAATACTCTGCTTTGCCGATTGCAGCTTATCTATATTCAACCAATATGCAGTACGGTCGTAGACTTCAGGTTTGAGATCAATGGCAAGGCTCGACCACCATAATAGATTTAACGTCACCAGACCTGGGACGTAATTTGCCATCAGATCGGGGCGCTCTGCGCTTAAGATCGCGCCAAACCATATCACCAATACACTCATCACAATGCGCCAAAGCAACACAAAATAGTGGTTGTAAGCAAAGCTCAGCCAAAATGTCGTCAATCCTTTAACCATTATCGATAGCGTCACTTTACGCGGTAGCAAAACTGCACAGCCAAGTGCTATTAGATTTACAGCAACCAAATACCAAGTAATTTCGATAACAGCAAAACTGATAATAGCTGTTATCAATAACCCAATACTGGTCCCCAAGGGTCGATAAATAAAACAAAGGGCAATGAAGAATTGCGTCACCGCAAAAACCAGTAATTGCCACGCTTGTGTGATTTTCTCAATTCCAATCGAATAGCAGAGAATTAGAGTCATCAATAATAAGGGATGAACAACAAGCACGGACAACCCATCTGCCACTTTTTGATGGATGGCACGATGGAGGATTGTGTGGTGGTAACTTCTGTGCGCTTTGTCCAAAACCGCATCTCTAAACACAAATAAAATAAAGCTTTGCGCCGCAAGTAATCCCCATGCAATTTGTACCTGTGCAATGGGATTATCACTTTCTACAATTTTACCTATACCCATAAATAGTATTGCGATAAAACCTAGCAGATAAACTTGAAACAATGCAGCTATCATCAAGCCAAATTGCTGAAGTTGCTGGCCTATCGATTGCAGCGATAAGGAAAGTGATGCTTTTCTGTAACGATAGTAATAAAGCATATTAACTACCCTGCTTTGGTGCTAAGGGAACAGAGCGAAATCCAACTTGTAAAAAAGGTTCAGGCTCATGACTTGTCATCAGCACCATGCCAGCGTAGTTTTGCGCAAGCTCAACGATATACTCGCAGCCTGCCGCGTCCAAAGCCGCTGTAGGTTCATCGAGCAATAAATAAGGGGTATTACGCATCAAAGCATTAATAAGCTGAAGCTTCTTTTTGTTACCAGAGGAGAGATCCGCGTAGCGCGTCATTAAAAAGGATTCAAACTGAAAGTCGTTTATAAGCTGCGAAGGAAAATCACATTGCCATGCGGTTGATGTGAGAGTTAATAACTCTTTTGCACGCAAAAAAGCAGGAAATGGAATATTGTCTGACGCAAGTGCAACAAGTGTTTGGCGTTTATCGATTTTCTTGTCTTGTAAAAGAATGTCGCCTTTGAACGCATCATCAAGCCCAGCAATCATACTCAGTAAGGTGGTTTTCCCTACGCCATTCGGCGCCGCTAAACAAATTCTATTATGATCAAACTGTTGTGAATAGTTGTCAAACAGTACCTCTTTGGAGAAACTTTTACTTAAAGATTTTATCGTTATCATCTTGCTCTACACTATAAATCCAAATAGGGATTTATATTTATGTTTAAAAATGTAGTTGTCATAAAACTTAACTTATTACAAAAGCCAATATTTATCACCTAGTTAGAAAGTAAAATGGCGAATACCACGTACCTTATTTTGTAACAAAGCCTTACATACTACATTTTCTAACATCTTATAAACATCATTAAGTAACCTTTCATTTTTCCATCCTATACTCTTGCTCCGAAATCGCTTGAATAACGACCTATGTTCAAAATATTGATAAAGGAGATCAACTATGAACTTTCGTATCCTAACTGCAGCCACCCTATCCCTATTAGCGGTTGCCTGTTCGTCTGAAGATGTCGAGACCGCCAACTTCGGTTCTGACATCTATAAAAACCAATATAACTTGGTTAATGCCACCGATTATGAAATTGCATTTCACCTTGCTAACACTGAACTAGACGGTGATGAACGAAATGTCGCTGACGATAAATATCGCGTCAAAGTACTAGCTTCCGGTTCAGAACCCGTACGCATAACACACGAACATAACACCAACCGTGAAATCAGTTTTTATGCTGAGTCAGTCAACAAGCTTGGCATGGTAGAACAAGAAAAAATTAAGGTGAGTAATGACCGAGATTATCACTTTGTGGTAATGCAGGATAGCAACGATACCTTAGATATAAAGGTTGTTAGAAAGTCTAAAGATGATCACGATAATAAATTTACCGTACGAGTATTAGCTTCTGAAACAATGACATTAAATATTAACGGTTCAGACGTTGAATTTGATAAAGGAGAAGTCAGTAGCTGGTATCAAGTGGATGACTGTAATCAAGATATTATGATGGGTGATGAGGTTATAAGTCTTTGCAATGCATCGCTAGACCGCTCTTACTTACTCGTCGTCGGTGAAACTGGATTAATGAGCACCGTTTTAGAATACTAATTAATCACCGTCTTTGAGGCTGCCGATATTCCGGCAACCTCAACGGTTAGCCGTCTAGATTTATATTTATAACGCATTTTTTATTCACAAAAAATTCAACTTTCTGTCGAAATAAGTCAATTCTATTCATTTTCAGATCCGACCATACAAAATAGTGACATTTGTCATAAGTCAGTTTTATTAAACTTTCCACGTACAATAAAAATAGAGTTTTAGCTTTAAAAATCAATTAATTCTTTATATCTCATAGAGATAAAAAATAGCTATTAACAACTCCAAATTGCAATCATTTTATAACATTTCAATTATGTTAACGTTAGATTTAATTAACATTAAAATGTCAAATTTTTCGTGTTGACACCCTGAAAACTCAGGCTTAACCTAGCCGCCGTTCTTAAAACACAACAATCAAAAAATCACATTTAATATTTTTTATTTACAAATAAAATAATCTTGTAACAAAGATAGCGACAATAGTATCGCGACAAAGCCGACCAAGTTAACGGATTGGCACACACGGGACGTTGGTTAAGTAGTACTCGCCTCTAACAAGTATGATTGGGTTTTCTAAACAGTTTCCGGTCATACAAAAATATAAGCATTGTGAAAATCACAATCGGATTCATTATTTTAGTCAGAGTAGGAAAGTCATGAACCAGTACAACACAGAAAAGGAAGCAATTCAGGTCGAGAAAAAGCTCGGTAGTATTGTTTTCATCTCGCAAGATCAATCACTTTCTCTGGAGTCAGTGCAAGATTACGCAGCTCAGCCCTTATCCAAAGTAAAATTGGACGAGTTGGCATTAAAAGCTAGAATCGAGCAAAACCGTCAATACCTGGACAATAAATTAGCAAATCAAGAAGATATATACGGCGTGACGACTGGTTTTGGTAACTCAGCAAGTAACCGTATTTCGACTTCTCTCTCTGAAGAATTACAACAAAACCTCATTGCTTATCATGGCTGTGGTGTTGGTGATTACCTTTCAGAGTCTGATTGTGCCGCGACTTTATTGATCCGCATGAACTGTAATGCCAAAGGCTTTTCAGGCGTTAGTTGGGAATTGCTGGCGCAGATGGAAACCTTCCTAAACAACCGCATCATCCCAGCTATCCCTTCTATGGGTTCTGTGGGTGCGAGTGGCGACTTAACACCACTTTCTTATGTCGGTGCCGCACTTGGTGGTAAGCGTAAAGTGTACTATCAAGGACAACTGCGTGACACCGCTGAAGTATTAGAAGAGCTAAACATTGCGCCATACAAGCTAAAGCCGAAAGAAGGTTTAGCTATCATGAATGGTACTTCGGTTATGTCTGCTATCGCCACGAATGCGCTAAAAGACATCCGCCGCGGCATTGATTTAAGCTGTAAACTGATCGCGCTTTATGTCGAACTTATCGAAGGTCGTGCATCGCCATTCCATAAACGCGTACACGAACTTAAACCACACCGCGGACAGCAGATCTGCGCAGAGAAAATTCTAGAACGCTTAACTAACGTCGATCAGCGTTTAGGTCGCAGAAACCGCACCGATGACAACATTGAGTTTGGCAAGCAAGAAACATTCAGGTTACAAGATAGCTATTCAATTCGCTGCTCTCCGCAGGTGTTAGGTCCATTAATTGATGCTGAGATGTGGGCATCACAGATCCTAACGACTGAAATCAACTCAGTGAACGATAACCCACTATTTGATGATGAGAACGACCTTATCCTTAACGCGGGTCACTTCTACGGTGGTCACGTTGCAGCGGTGTGCGATACCCTCAAGCCACTTGTTGCAAACATGGGCGCGTTACTAGAGCGTGAATTAGGCATTTTGGTTGATGACCGCCTTAACGGTGGAATTTCTAACAACTTGGTTGCGCGTGAAGATCTTGGCGACAAAGCTTGGGTACACCACGGTTTCAAAGCAATGCAAATTACCTCTTCTTCTCTTGTTGCAGAAGCACTTAAAAATGCAGGCCCTATGTCAGTATTTTCACGCACAACAGAAGCACTTAACCAAGACATCGTCAGCATGGGCACTATCGCCGCACGTGACCTTCGTCGTATTACAGATCTCATTAAGCCAGTTATTGCTATTCAGGCAATGGCGATCCGCCAGGCATTTTATGTTGACGGGAAAGATGCGAAAGCAGAGAAACTCAACGCACTTTCTCGCGAGTTTTTCGACGAAATTAGCAGCAACTTCCAACCAGTCATTGAAGATAGGCCGATGGATGTCGAAATCAACAATATGGTTAACGCCCTGTTTAATGAGCAGTAACCCTCTCTAAGTCATTTTTGAGATGACGATAACGCTATAGCTGGCAGCTTCACTGCAGCCAGCTAGGGCTTGTTGTTGCTCAAAAACCACTAATGAGACGTAAACTACACACCAAAGAAACTAAAAAGGATATAAAAATGAGTAGCTTAGAATCAATAACACAATTTATTAAACAAGACATCATTGTAGACAATTTAGAAGTGGTAGATAGCATTGATGAAATCGAAGATGATGCTCAACTTATCGGTGACGGTCTAGATCTAGACAGCATCGAGGTGCTCGATCTTGTGGTATCTATCGAGAAAAAATACAACCTTAAGTTCAAAGATTACCCAGAACAAACCATTCAAGAAAAAATGAAAAACGTCAGTACCTTAGCTAGCTTTGTTCACGAACAAGTTGAAGCACAAACAACAGCTGAAGCTTGTTGATCTGACCGTAACCATTTTCGCTTGGAAGGACACCATGCAAACATACAGTGCCATTCGTTCAACACTCATGCAACTGATTGAAGCTGAGTTAGAAGTAGATAAAGAACAACTAGACGTAATAAGTGACGACGCCAATTTAATTGAGGCGCCACTGTTTCTCGACTCGGTCGACCTTATGCAGTTATCTGCTGCATGTAAAAAAGCGTTCCAATTAAAAGACTTGGGCGAATTGAGCACTGTAACTTTGGCGACACTAACACGTCAAATAGCGTTAAACTTAACGCAACAAAAACAAGCAACACCCTTAGAGACTTGGGCAGATCAAGTCACCTCTCTCAAAGAGACCGATTTACTAGCACTGATACAGCGTAGTCTAGAGTGTGAGATCAACGGTCAGGCTCGCCTTATCAAAGACAGTACGCCATGCGATATCATTGTGAGCACTATGGTGTTATTAGCACACAGTATCACTCCGGTATTAAGTGCGAATACGGCCGCGAACGCCAATGCGTTTAGCTGGCGAGAGCTCACGCTTGCCAATCAAGAGGTGGAAATTCCGTTTCATTCCATGACGGCATTTTTACAGCACCATAGCGATAAGACAATTGGCTTTGAAACGTCAGGCAGCACAGGTAAGCCACAAACTTGGCATAAATCCATCGCCTCACTCCATGCAGAAGCCGTCACCTTTGCTGACACTTTCTCGTTTGACGCAGTAGATTATTTCTGTGCTTGCGTAGATATCCGCCACATGTTCGGTTTTATTTGGGCATTTATGCTCCCTCTTCAGCTAGGCAAACCTGTGTGTTACGAACTCGGTTCAACACCGGATTTACAACCTGTAAAAGACAAACAGGTAGGTGTGATCTTAACGCCAACTATGTTTGACTTTGTGGCCGATCAGTTAAATCAAAACCACTGTTATTTAATAAGCTCAGGTGCACCATTCAAAGGTGAGAAAGAGCAAAAACTTGCCGACCTTATTTCTTACCTATCACTTTCAATACAAGCTTTTGAAGTACTAGGAAGCACTGAAACCGGCGGTATCGGCTATCGTCCATTAGGCAACAACGAAACGCACTTTACTAAGTTCACTGCCGTCGACATTTATCAAAATGGCGAGCACAAAACCATGTTGAGATCGCCGTTTTTAGTGGCTAATTGTGAAGAGTTTGAGCTCAAAGATAAGCTGATTTTCAGCAATGAAAATCAATTCACACACGGTGGGCGCGCAGACCAAATATTTAAATATGCAGGTAAACGCTACTCGCTACAAAGTATAGAAAAAATCCTCCAAGAACGCTTTGTGGGACTTCGCCATCGCGTGTTTTTTATCGAGGACAATAACAATAATAAAGGGGGCGAGCTGGTCGCCTTTGTCGAAGGACTATCTTGCATCCCTACCCTTCAGGACATCAGAAGTTGGTTTAAAGATTTACCCACGCCGCAGGTTCATTTTTTGGCGCAATTTCCAGAAAACGAACTCGGCAAAATCACCCTCTCGGCACTACAGGAATGCGTACATGAATAATAAACAACAAACTTTCATTACTGGTTATGGTGTGCTCTGTGCAGCAGGCGAAAATCGCCAAGCGCTGCTAACTAGCATCAAGGAAAACCGCACTGGTATTGACCGCATTAATCGTTTCGACACACAGGGACTAACACACAATGTTGGGGCGCTCGCTATCAACTACGAGCACCACAGCGCAGAACATTTTGATATGGATCTGGCGAGCCAATACGCTATCCATGCCGTTACAGAAGCACTTGAGCATGCAAATTTAGCCTTAAATCAGATGGACAGTACCCGTGTGGCATTTATTCTCGGTAATGCTAACTGCGGTATGTTTTCATTGATGGAGAGCCTTAAAGGTCAGCACCAACTGGGGTTTAAGTTTTATCCACCACATCAAATTGCAACCGATGTCAGCCGCCACTTCGGTATTCAGGGCCCTGTAATGACTTTCACCTCGGCCTGTACCGCAAGTAGCTGTGCCATTGCTTTTGCTAAACAACTTATCGAAAACGACCAAGCAGATGTCGTCATTGCTGGCGGTGCGGATGCCCTGAGCGAGCTGGTTTACGGCGGCTTTCAGTCGGTACAGTCCTTGAGTCCTGAGCCTTGTGCTCCGTACAGCGAAAAAATGGGATTAAGTTTAGGTGAAGGCGCAGGTTTTTTAGTCTTTGAATCGCAAACACATGCCAATCAGCGTAACGCAACGCTGCGATATCAACTGCTCGCGACAGGGTCGAGCTTAGATGCTCACCACGCTACAGCGCCTAACCCCGAGGGCGATGGTGTACGCCGCGCTTTTACGCAGACATTGTCCTATGCGCCCGTTGCAGCAAGTGATATTGAATATATCAACAGCCACGGGACTGGTACGCCAGCAAATGATGGCGCAGAGCTAAAAGGGATCCAATCAGCCATTGGTGAACAGGCCATGCGCGACGTCTCGGTTTCAAGT
This sequence comes from Pseudoalteromonas sp. OANN1, assembly GCF_024124685.1. Taxonomy (NCBI): domain Bacteria; kingdom Pseudomonadati; phylum Pseudomonadota; class Gammaproteobacteria; order Alteromonadales; family Pseudoalteromonadaceae; genus Pseudoalteromonas; species Pseudoalteromonas sp. OANN1. Next base: position 96,896 of record NZ_JAMXSE010000006.1, on the reverse strand, counting down.
AGTAAATCTTACTTTGGTCATACCCTTGGTGCCGCTGGTGCCGTAGAACTTATTTCAACTTTGGTCAGCCAGGATGAAGGACTTCTACCAGCAACACTGGGGGTCGACTCAATAAGGTCGTGTTGCCATGCGTATCAATTAGTGACCAATCAGGCCAGACCTCAGGTTGTTGATGTTTTTGCGGTGACTAACTCAGCATTTGGTGGCCACAACACCAGCATGCTACTCAGTAAACATCAGAAAACGTCGATTAACACGGCGTCAAAACCGGTGTATCTACTTGCTGCCACCAGCCTGTCTGATACTGAAGTATACAATGCTCGACAAAATAGCACCGACCACTTTGCTGAATTTAACTTAAAACAGCAGTTCCCTGCACTTTTCCAGCGCCGTACACCGTGTGTTGCACAATTTGCCTTAGGTGCCTGCCAATTTACCTTACAAGACAGCGATCTCAATTTAGCACAATTACCACTGCCAGAATTCGCAGCCTACTATGCTAATCCCATTGGCTCGCTGGAAACCTTAGATAAAAACCTCGCATCATTTCAAGATGGCATTGCAGAGCTAAAAAGTACGCATTTCCCCAATACCGTCGTCAATGCCACATTAGGACAACTGGCGCTCGGCTTTGGCTTTAAAAACTCGGCCACTTGTGTGAGTGATTTAGGCAATGACTTTTTACATGCGCTTTGGAGCGCAGCACTTGATATGCGTGAAGGTCGAAGTCGATATGCGATGGTATGTAGCTCGCAAGACGATACAGCACTCTCACAGCAGGTCTGGGCTGCACATCAATTCCAAGCAGATATCGGTCATTTTTCCAGTGCGGCGCTCTTGGCAACCAGCGAGGTGTTACCGGCAGGCTACCAACCTCTCGCAGAGCTCATTGATTTTATTCAAATCAATGATGCGCAGGAACATCAAGCACTAGACAGATTATTGGCAAGCAATGCTAGGAAGCTAAGCCAAGTGGGCAATGTCGTGTTAAGTACTCATCACGACGAAGCGTTTGCCACCATTGCAGCAAGCTTGGACAGCCATTTACCACAGGCTCAACTTATAAAATATCAACCACAAACCACGCCTCTACACAGTACAGAATTAGCAGTGCGTGCGCTAATGCATGCACTCAACACCCCAGCAGGTGATACCGAGTTAGATCAAACCCTACTCCTAAGCGTTAATCTCGCGGGAAGTATGACGGGATGTATTTTACGAACAGTAAGGAAATAAGATGACGACCGTGATCGAAGTGAAGAACTTAAGGAAGGTCTACAAAAGAACACGAAAAGTTGCCGTCGACGACGTCTCTTTTAGCGTTAGCGAAGGCGAATGTTTTGGACTCCTTGGGCCCAATGGCGCCGGAAAAACCACGACGTTGGAAATACTTCAGGGCTTGCGTAGTGCAACGTCAGGTGAAGTGACGTTATTCGGTCTTAATTGGAAGCAACACGAAACCAAACTTCGCAGCCTTATGGGTGGCGTGATGCAACACAATAACCTCTACGAAAAACTCAAAGTAAAAGAGTGCGTCGAGCTATTTGCCAGCTTTTACCCAAGCTACACGCCAATTGATACGCTGCTTGAGCGCTTCAATTTAAGCGAGAAAAAGGACGCTTGGCTAAGCGAACTCAGCGGTGGACAAAAGCAACGCGTATTTTTGGCGATGGCAGTGGTTGGCCAGCCCAAGTTGGTGTTTTTAGATGAGCCAACTACGGGACTTGACCCCACGAGTCGCCAGGAGTTTTGGCACATCATTAAAGATCTCAAAGAAGCTGGTACCTGTGTGATGTTAACGACGCACTACATGGATGAGGCAGAGTTCTTATGCGACAACTTAGCCATCATTAATTCAGGTCAAATCATAGAGTCAGGCGCGCCAAGCGACATTATTAATCGCACCTTTGAGACTCCGGTGATTAAAGAACCCAGAAAAGCCACACTCAACGACGTATTTTTGAAACTCACAGGTTCCACGATGGAGAGGGAAAGTTATGCCTGAGTTAAGTCAAACTAAGTTATATCCATTTTGGCAATTAATGATGGTCAATATTCGACCTTTTTTCCGTGATAAAGCGGTATTGCTATGGACATTCGGTTTACCTATTTTTATCGCCCTATTGTTGATCCAAGCCTTCTCCGGTGGACCAAAAATGTCTCCTATGAATGTGGTGGTGATGCATGGCGAGCAAATTGAACAGAAATGGCTTAAAGCGATGGAGGAAGATCCACTCGTTACCGTTACCCGCCTCTCACAAACCGATTCAATTGTGCTGGAAGACAGCTTTGCTTCTGCTCAGCTGGCGGAAGTGATCAGCTCACCAGGCTCAGTGCTACGTAAGCTGCAAAATGAGGTGAGCCCTGAAGTTTACCTTGCCCCCAACGCTATGTTTTCTACTCATAACTCCGATGAGTCGTTAATGGCACGTAACTATCTATTGCGTCTTAAAGCGCAAGCTAACGGCGAAGAGATGCGAAGCAATGTCATTAGCGTCAAAGGTTATCGTTACACTGACTGGTTGATCCCGGGGATCATCGTGTTACAAGTCCTTGGTTTAGCACTGGTGTCGATTGCCAACAGTTTAGTGTCGGACAGACAAAACGGCTTTTTTAAACGTCTACGCCTTTCTCCTTTCAAACGCCGTGATTACATCATTGGGATCGTGCTCGCACGCTTATTCTTGCTGGTGTTCCAAATGCTGATTCTGTTCGTCGCATTTCACTTTTTATTTGGCTACACGCTGCAAGGAAACGTGCTGGATATCATTGCGGTAATGGCACTCGGTTCATTTTGTATCTGTATGCTCGGCGTGTTAGTCGGCGCCCGTAGCCAACGGGTTGAAGTCTCATCAGGGATAGCTAACTTACTTTACTTTCCGTTGATGTTCTTATCAGGCATTTATTTCGACACTGCTAACTTTCCCACTCTACTGCGAGAAATAGTTTCGTTACTGCCAACCACTGCGTTTTTGGATGCACTGCGCTTAGTCGCAAACCAAGGGGTTGAACTGGCTGCGGTAAGTCGTCAACTGATTATTTTAGGCGTCACCAGCGTGGTGTTCTTCCTCATCGTTTACTTCTGCTTTGACTGGGGAGATGAAAAATCATGATCACCGATAACTTGCCGCACAAGGCACCATTTAAGTTTGCAGACAAGATAATCGAACACTCTCCAGGAGAGATGATTGTTGGATTGAAGTTCGTCTCGCATAACGAGCCAGGCCTGCAAGGACATTTTCCGGATGAGCCTATTTTCCCAGGTGTGTTAATCATTGAGACCATGGCGCAGATCAGTGGCTTGTGCTGCAACAACACGCACACAGGAGGCATGCTGTCTTCCATAGAAAAAGCCAAATTTAGTCGCCCTGTTCGCCCCGGTGAAATCATTAAAGTAACGGCAAAACTAGAAACTGAATTTGGTGCGATGGCACGCTTTAAAGCACAAGCACACGTTGAAGATGAGTTGGTTGCAAAAGCCGAACTCACGATTGTTTACACGGATTAAGGAACTTGGTTGTGTTTACTGGAAAGACAGTAGTAGTGACTGGCGTATCCAAAGGGATAGGCAAAGGCATCGCACTCGCCTTTTTGCAAGGTGGTGCTCGAGTATACGGTATTTGTCGCACACAAACCCCCATCGCGGAGTTACACAAACCTGAGTATCAAGCTCGTTTCACTCAACAAAGCGGCAATATTACCGACAGCGAGTTCGTCAACTCCGCTATTCGCCAAGCGATAAGCGACACGGGTCGGGTTGATGTGTTAGTGAATAACGCAGGGATCACGGGTGATAGCTTGTTCTCTCAGATGTCGTACGACGCTTTTCATAACGTGTTAGATATCAACTTCAAGGGTACATTGCTGTGTTGCCAAGCGGTATTACCAGTCATGACTAAGCAAGGTGCAGGCAAGATTATCAACATGGTGTCGCAAAGCGGAATAAGCGGACGTGAAGGTCAAGCTAACTACGCGACCTCAAAAGGCGCAATTATTGGCCTCACTCGGACTATTGCACGGCAATATGGTCACTGTGGTATTTACTGTAATGCACTCGCTCCGACGTTTATTGCAACCGATATGATTGATGATATCCCCGCAAGCATTATCAACCCGGTGCTTAAACATACCGCACTAGGTCGTGTTGGGAGCGTCAAAGAAATTGCTGATGCCACGCTATATCTCGCTTCTAGCGCCTCTAACTACCAAACTGGAAATGTGCTTCGTTTGGATGGAGGGCTTGCGGTATGAATGCTCAAGCGTTTATTTTACTTTACCCAACAAGTGAGTTTGATAGCCACTTCGTTACCCATTTGCTGTCGCAAAAACATCCGTTACTCCTTATCAATGCAAGTGCTGAAGTGCTCGCGCATAATCCAGAAGCGAGCCATATCCAACTTTGCGCTCCCCTCTCGGAGTTAAATACCAATGCATTACTAGATTGGTTTGAAATCAATAATAATCAGCAAGAAGTGATGGTACTGCATTGTGCCAATCGCCTTGATGAAAGCAACCTACTCGAAGACATTGCCATTGGTGAGCAAGTGATCGCACGCCTAGAAAGCGCATTTTCGGCACTCAGAGTCATCGCCGACAACCTCAGAGTGAGTGGTGGAAACCTCGTCTTTTTAACGCAATCCGACACCTTAAATTACGAGTTAGAGGCCACCGCTAGTGTCTGTAACCACGCTCATAACGCATTGATGATGACGCTCGCGCGCGAATATCAAGGTAGCAAGCTGGCAGTTAACAGTTTTGTGTTACCGCTACTGGCTACCGATAGCAAAGCCGCAAGGATCCAAAAGCGCAACCTAAAAGGAGGCGTACTGGGTGCACGACCTGCGGTATACAGCTATCAAGACTTGGTGGAATACCTAGTCAACTTTATGAAAACCAACTCCATGCTCACCGGTCAATCCATCGCATTCACACCAACGCTGGAGCTCAAGCTATGATGCCGGTTGACTTATACTGTTTCCATCACGCAGGTGGCTCTTCTTTGTTTTTTAGGGAATGGGCCAAACATTTACCTGCGCATTGGCAACTCCACGGCATCGACTTACCGGGCCGTGGTACTAAAGCAGGTATGCAATCTTTACGGGACTGGGATGAGGCACTTAGTCACCTAAGTAGTAGCGCGCAACTTCAGCCGCGTAGTGAGCGGCTGTGCGTGTTTTTTGGTCACAGTCTTGGCGGGATGGTGGCTTATAAGCTTGCCGATCATCTTGCTAAACACGCACTGACAACACCGGATTTACTCTGTCTATCTGGGTGCCGCGCGCCAAGTATTCCCTCGGCTACCCAGTACTCAAAATTGACTGACTCGGACTTGCTCACGACTTTATATCATCTCGACATGCTGCCTAAACATCGTTTAACGAAGGATGTAGAAGCGGTTGTGGCTGCCATGTTTAAAGACGACTTTATGTTAGCCGAGCAACCCGTCAGTACAGACATTACGTTGACGATGCCGGTCGAACTGATCCTCGCCACACAAGATCACTTGGTTAAGCCTGAGTCACACCAAGCTTGGTCTGAGTACTGCGAGAACCATTTTCAGCACCATCATGTCGATGGTGGTCATATGTATTTACAACAACGCCCAACGCTGGCGTGTGAGGTGATTGTCGCCGCAGTAGCGCGACACTTAGCACGCTTGCAGCAAACAAAATACCAAAAAGCAAACTGGCAAAAGCCGTTGTGTTAAGGCGAAAAAACAAGGATCACGCAATGAACTCACTGTCCAATTCCGCCAATTTCAAGTCTCTGACAACGAGGCAACTTCACGTATGGCAAGCCCAACAGCTTGATTTGGCAAATCCAGTATATAACATCGCTTGCGCGGTACAGTTTACCGGCGGGCTCACAGCCGAGGCACTAGAGCAAGCCTTGGTGTTGCTATTTGCAAGGCACCCAGTTTTATCGAGTCGTATTGATGAGGCTCAAGGCGAACCACAACTCGAATTATTAGCCAGTGCCCCTAAGTTATTAGCCGTGCCTGATGAGATTGCCGCTTTTAGTGACTCTATCACCGCCAAAACCTTAATTGAGCAAGCCATCGATATCACCAAAGAGACCTTTCAATTCTACGCTTGTAGCTCGGAAACTCGGTTGCTATTGACCATCAAAGGGCATCACATCAACTGTGACCAGTGGGCATTGCAAGTACTGATGAGCGATTTACTCGCATGTATAGAAGCGGTGCTTGATAACTCTGAACTTGATCTCGCCCCCCTTGATTATCAAGTGATGTTTGAAGAAAAGCCTGAGCGTGCAGCAACCTCACAAAAGAGCGAACTCTATCCTATCGATTTTTACCAGAGTAATACTGAGGCACTAGCGCACCATTATGACGGCATCGCGTTTCGTGAAGAAAACCCAGAGGCACTCAAACAAGTAAAACAGGCAGCCTCTCAAGCTGGTGTTACGAGTTTTAGCGTCGTGCTTGCCAGCGTCTTTTTGACTTTATTTCATACCACTGGGCAAACCGATTTGACCATAGGGATCCCGATGGCTCGCCGCACCCGTAAAACACGCGCGATCTTAGGTCATTACTCAGACGTTGAAACGGTTTCTATTTGCGATATTGAGCAGTACACAGGCGCATCGCTTATCAGTGAAGTCAGTAACCAGCTCACCCAATTACTGCTGTCAGGAAATAATAATAAAGACGCTGCGAAGCATATTAATGTCACCTGTAACTACTTAGCCAAGCTAAAAAGCAATGGCATTCGTCCAGGGATCACCCCGTTGATGATTGGTCGCCAAGGGTACGAACTTGCTTTGGGCACAGCGGGAGATACCATTATCAAAGGGGTATCCATTGAGCCTGGTGTTTCACAATTTGATATCGAATTTACGCATTTTGAAACAGAAGGAGGCCTTTGTCGTAAAGTGGTCGCCGCTAAGTCTGTCTTTTCTCGCGTGGCAATGACACGGATCACCGATATTCAGGCGCGCTTTATTGAATTACTTACCCACTCTAGCGACCTTAATATCGCCGAACTGCCGGTACTGGATGAAGAAGAGCAAAAGCTTATCTTGGCGCGCAGCAATCAAGACAATGAAACGTTCTTTTCCGACACCACTTTAAATCACTGGTTTGAACAAGCGGTAAGTAAGCACCCAGATCAAATCGCGCTACAAACCCAAACACAATCTATCGATTATAAAACCCTTAACGCCAGAGCCAACGCCCTTGCCTTGCATTTACGGGAGCAATATCAGTCTCAGTATCAACAACCCCTCACTGCCGATACGTTAATTGGGCTGTACATGCAGCCTTCTATCGAGATGCTGATTGCAATTCTTGCTGTCACTAAAGCGGGGGCGGCATATGTGCCGCTGTCTCCCGACCATGCCAGCGAGCGAACAACCTTTATTCTAAGTGATACCAACCCAAGCCTGTTGATCGTCGACGAGCAAGAGTATGCCGCCGCACAAGACAAATGCAGTTTGGCGGAGGTGGCTTGCCCATTAATTACGCCACTTAATGCTCAGCAACAAAGCGACACAGCACCTGTCATCAGCCAATCACCGCAGGACTTGGTATACATCATTTATACCTCAGGTACGACTGGCCAACCAAAAGGCGTGATGCAAACTCATGAAAACGTCGCTCGATTGTTCACGGCGACGGAGCAAGATTATGGCTTTGACCATCACGATATCTGGGTGCTTTACCATGCCTATACTTTTGACTTTAGTGTATGGGAAATGTGGGGTGCCCTACTTTATGGCGGTAAACTCTGTATTCCTGACAACAGCCTGATCCGCGATTTTGAGGCCTTTGCAGACTACTGCTCAGACAATCAAGTGACTGTGCTTAATCAGACTCCTGCCGCATTCTATGAATTTAGTGCAGCGGCACTAAACGCAAAATTGAATTTTGACAAACTGAGGTATGTGATTTTCGGCGGTGACAAACTCAACCCCGAAATGCTCAACCCTTGGTGGAACTGCTACGGCGATGAACAGCCGCTATTGGTCAACATGTATGGGATCACTGAAACCACGGTGCATGTAACCTATAAAGCACTCACGCAACAATCAAGCTCTAAAGCCTCTCATATCGGTAGACCCATATTAGATATGAAAGCGTACGTGCTAAATTCCAAATTGCAGTTGGTCGAACCCGGCGCCTGCGGTGAGTTATATATTGGCGGTGCAGGTCTTGCTCGTGGTTATTTAAACCGCGAAGCGCTCAGTCAAGAACGCTTTATTAGCAGCCCATACGCAAGCGAACAAGACATTCAACAAGGACGAGCCAGACTGTATAAAACCGGTGACTTGGCAAGACGCCTACCGGATGGTGAGTTGGAGTATATCGGTCGTAACGATAATCAGGTGAAGATCCGTGGCTACCGTATTGAACTGGGTGAAATCGAAAGCGTGATCAACCAATTGCCAGAAGTTGCCCAAGCAGTGGTTATCGACCGTACCTTACAAAGTGTTCCCTACCTAGCCGCTTATATCAAGTTTAAGCCACAACATCACGGCCAAACTGCCCAAGTGAAAGCCCATGTGAGTCAAGCGCTACCCAGTTATATGCAGCCAAAAACATGGACTGAGCTTGCGGAAATACCTTTGACTGGCAATGGTAAATTAGACCGTAAAGCGTTGCCAGAGCCTGAGCTGGTAAGCCAAAGCGAATATGTAGCGCCGCAAGACGAAACTGAAGCGCAACTGTGTGAAGCATTTAAAACTTTGCTTGGTGTTGAGCAAGTGAGCACCAAAGATGATTTCTTTGCTATCGGTGGTGATTCTATTCTCACGATTCAACTCGTTGCTTTACTCAGAAAGCAAGGCATTGAACTGCAAGTAAAAGATATCTTTGACTGTCCAACTGCAGCGGCGTTGAGTCAGCGTATTGTTAGCGTACAAGCGACTCAACGAGAGATAACACAAGAGCAAGGCCTACTGAGCGGACGCTTTGATCTACTGCCAATTCAACAATGGTTTTTCAATAAAGCACTACCGGAGGAGAATCATTGGAATCAAGCATTTGCAATTAGGATCCCAAGCGGCTTTAGCCAAATTCAATTACAAGAGGCACTACACAGTTTAAGTGATCAACATGATATGTTGCGCACAACCTTTATGGAATTTGAAGGCCATATTACGCAAGAATATAACGATGTTAGTACGATGGCGCCACTCAACGTCCTTAACGGCAAGTCGCACGATGTACAAGCAGAGCTCAACGCGCGACAAAGCCAGTTCGATATTTGTAATGGCCCACTTTGGCAAGTTACACATATCGAAGCGTTTTGCGAAGACTACGACTTGCTTCACTTTGCGCTTCACCACTTAATCATTGATGCGGTTTCTTGGCGGATCATCGCGCAAGATCTGCAAACCCTTTTAGCACAAGGTGAGTTGCTGAGTAAACGTACCAGCTATCGTCAATGGGTAGAAATGATGCAAGCGTACCCAGCAGCACACCCGCAAGAAATGGCATTTTGGCAGCGTTTAGCAACCAACTTGCCAAGCTATCCGCCAAGCATGGCTGCAACACCGTCAACCGCGTGGTTAGAGCTAGACGCGCAAACCACGGCCCGCTTAATACGTGACGCGAATGCAGGCTTCAATACGCAAGGTGAAGAGTTACTACTGGCTGCTTTGTGCCAAGCATTGAGTAAAACCTTTAAGCAAACTCAGCATGCTATCACGTTGGAAAGTCATGGTCGTGAAATGTGGCGTGATGATGCTGATATCAACCAAACAATTGGCTGGTTCACTTGCTTGTACCCGCTACGCCTAACTCAACAAGCGACACTAAGCGACACCATTATTGATGCCAAAGAAGCGCTACGCCAGATCCCAAATAAAGGTCTTGGTTTTGGTAGCGCTCAACTGCAAGACACCAGCTTAACGTTGCCAAATATCAGCTTTAACTACCTAGGCCAAATGGGTGGGCAAAGCGATGCGCTTTGGCAGATAGACAACCAACTGCAAACCGAAACAAGTTCCACACAAAACGGCTCGGATCTGATCCTCGATATCAATGCGCTGGTTCAGGGCGAGCAACTCAGGATCAAAGTGGATTCATTACTAGATGGCAATCTTACCGATGCCTTCGCTACTCACTTAACACAAGCGCTGCATGATGTATTGGATACGGCGCTCGAGGCGAAAAAGCACGGCGGTGTAAGCACCCCTAGCGACTTTGGCGCGGGCTCGCTTTCTCAGGAGCAACTAGCTGCACTGCAGTCCCAGTTAAGTGAAACACAACTAGAACAAACCACGACTCAGTCTGAAAAAACACAAGAATTAGAGATTTAAACCATGTTGAATTTATGCCAATCACTTGCAAAGGATAACATTGCGCTTTGGGCCAATGGAGACAAACTTAAGATTGTCCATGGTGAGCAAGGACTCAGCCAACAATGGGTTGACTACCTCAAAGCAAATAAAGCCGCATTATTAGATTACCTTGTATCGCAGCAAGTTTTTTCCGAGCAAGACTTTGAACAGTTGCTAGCGACTGAGCATAAAAAGGCATCTGAGATCCGTGCCATCTTTGATGCTAACAGTATGCAAAAAGGTTTTGTTTATCATCACCTTGCCCAACCAAATGACGATGCTTACCGCGTTCAGTTAGTCATCGATTACCATCAAGCACTCGATGTCGATGCTTACCAACAGGCTTGGATCTTGGCATCAATGCGTTACCCTGCGCTACGTACTGCGTTCAACTGGGAAAATGAAATCATCCAAGTGATCAAAGGAGGAGCCGGATTTACCGCAAATCACTTCAGTTTTCACGACTTCAGTACGTTAGACCACATTGAACAACAGACGCGTATCGATAAGCTCATTCTCGACGACCGTAATACGCCTTTCGATTTGACTCAACCGGGATTAATGCGTTTTGCTATCGTTAAACGCGCTGATGCACATTACACTCTAATTAAAGCAGAGCACCACAGCATCAGCGACGGCTGGAGCTTTCCGGTGATGCTGCAAAACGTGCATCAAAACTACGCCAAACTAACCAAAGGCGAGCCGGTCATTGTTGAAGAAGAAACGGCTTACCTGCAAACACAAGCGCGCTATCAGCAAAATCAAAAATCTAGCGATAGCTATTGGCAAACCCAAAAGGCACAATTTGGTGAGCCCAATGATATCAACCGCTTATTGAGTAAAAATATTGACCAATCTGGCTCGTCACAGATCCAAAAAGCGGCGGCGAGCGAATTCAAGCTCTCTTCAGAGCGCCATCAACAGCTCAAAGCTTTTGCTAAACAGCACGGACTCACGCTGAACGTCTTAATGCAATTTGCTTGGCATAAAGTACTGCAATATTACTGCGACGCTGAGCAAACCATAGTAGGCACAACGGTCTCGGGTCGTGAACTACCCATCGACGGGATCCATGCCAGTGTTGGTTTATATATCAATACCCTACCTCTTTCCCTTGATTGGCAAGAAACGGCCAGTATTCGCACCCAGCTTACAGCGCTGAAAGAAAAAATTGCAGAACTTAACGGCAACAGCAGTGTTTCACTGTCGCAACTACAAGAGCCGAATACTCGCCTGTTCAACAGTCTATTTGTATTTGAAAACTATCCGACGCCAGCGGGACAAGACGTACTCGAATGGTCATTCGATAAGATGATTGAAAAAGTAGACTATCCGCTCACCATCAGCATTGTTGAACAACAAGATATCTTGCTACTTAAGTTGAGCTTCTGCGAAACCATGCTGGCACCAAGCAAAGCACAGCGATTGCTCACCCAAATGACATTGGTGTTAGATGCCATTATTGCTGATGAAAACCAGTCGCATAGTCAAATTTCTTTGTTAAGTAATGATGAGCGAACACCCATGGTTGAGGTAGACGAGCATGCGGATTATTTGCACGCTACTATCCATGAATTGGTTGCTCAGCAAGCACAAAAAACGCCAGCTCGAATAGCGCTGGTTGAAGGCGAAATGCAGCTGACCTATCAAGAATTAGAACAAAGTGCGAATAAGCTTGCCGCCTACATTAAAGATCATGTGGACGTTGGCGCTAGCCATCGCTTTGTTGGGCTTTTCTGTGAACGCTCTATTGCAATGGTAATCGCAAAACTGGCTATCCTAAAGGCGGGTTGTGCTTATGTACCGCTTAATCCTGATTATCCAGACCAGCGCATAGAGTATATGCTCAACGACACGCAACTTAGTTTGATTTTAACACAAAGCGAGCTGCGCCCGCGTATCGAAGCACTCGTTGCAAGTTGTGATGCTGAGCCGCAAATTACCTGCTTAGATAGCTTGTCTTTATCTGATGCAGCGCCGGTACTGTCAGGCGCACATGCGCAAACCGAAGCCTATGTGATCTATACATCGGGTACGACAGGTGAGCCAAAGGGCGTGGTCGTTCCACACCGTGGCGTTGTTTCTTTGGTACAAGATACTGATTTAATTAACACGTCAGAAAACGACGTGTTTATTCACCTCTCTAATCCAAATTTTGACGCCGCAACGTTTGAAATTTGGACACCACTGATAAACGGCTGCAAATTGGTTGTAGCAAGTGCGCAACAAGGTGCGGATCCTGACAGTCTATCAAGGTTAATTAAACAGCACGGTGTTAGTGTACTTTGGCTAACGCGCACACTGTTTGATTCGCTGTATTTACAACAACCTGATATTTATGACAATGTCCGCTGCGTACTAACAGGCGGAGAGGCAATCACTCCAAGCATAGTCAAACGCATTCTCGCCAGAGATACGCGACCAGAGTTGGTGATAAACGCGTATGGCCCAACTGAAAGCACGACATTTACCACTTTCTATCCATGTGCCAATATTGATGGCCCGGTGCCCATCGGCCAAGCCATTAATCATCGCCAAGTATTATTGCTTGATAAACATCTTAATCCAGTGCCATACGGCGCGACAGGCGAGATATTTATAGCGGGTGCCGGACTTGCCTGTGGCTACCTTAATAAACCCGAAATGAGTGCTGCGCGCTTTATCGATAACCCGTTTGCAAGCACAAAGGCCAAACAACTCGGCCTAGATAAACTGTATAAAACGGGAGACTTAGGACGTTGGTCCGAGTCTGGTGTGCTAGAGTTTTTAGGCCGTAACGATCACCAAGTGAAGATCCGCGGGTTTAGGATTGAGCTTGCTGAAATAGAAGCACAGCTCAACGAATTGGCGCAAGTGAAAGTCGCCGCTGTGGTGGTATTCGAACAAGCGGGCAACAAGCAACTTGCCGCATACGTGGTGCCAGAGCACGGCGAGTTAGACCTAAATGCAGTAAAACAGGAACTGGCTCAGGTTTTACCTAGCTATATGATCCCAAGCTACTTTGAAGTGATGTCGGCGTTACCGTTTAACAACAATGGTAAGCTGGATCACAGGCAATTGCCCACTCCAACCGTGGTGGATGAAGACAACTATCAAGCACCGAGCAGCGAATTAGAAAAACAATTGTGTGGTATTTGGCAGTCAGTCTTGGGTCTAGAACAAGTGGGCGTTAATGATGACTTTTTCAAAGTCGGTGGCGATTCTATTGTCAGTATTCAACTTGTGTCTGCGCTGCGTAAAGCTGGCTTTAACCTTCAGGTTAAAGACATCATTGACGCCCCAAGCGTGGCAGCGCAGGCCTATTTAATTCAACACGTTAGCACTGAAACCATTGAGCTTATCACGGAGCAAGGTAGGTTGAGTGGCGAATTTGCACTACTGCCAATCCAACAGTGGTTTTTCGATTTAGGGCTACCAAATCCACACCATTGGAACCAAGCATTTACCCTTAACTTGCCTGAACACATTGATTACAAAGGGTTGACTCAAGCTATTCAAGCGCTGAGCGAGCATCATGACATGCTGCGTTGTCACTTTGTTCAGACCTGCAACGGGGTAAAACAAGCGTACCAAGCGGCGATAGAGTTTGAAGTCCCATTACTTGATGCAACAACTCTGAGTAAGGACGCGTTATTTACCGAATTGACCAAACTACAAAGCCAATTTGATTTATTCAATGGCCCCCTGTGGCAGGCAGCGTTGGTGAAAACGGCCGAGGGCAGTCAGGTATTCTTTGCCTTCCATCATGCCATTATTGATGTGGTATCGTGGCGGGTGTTAAGCCAAGACTTACAAACCCTATTAAATGGTGAAGCACTAACAGACAAGCTTACCAGCTATCGTCAGTGGGTGGATGCCATTGCCACCTACCCTTCGGCTCACCCTGAGCAAGCGTACTATTGGCAGCAGGTACAAAAAGGCTTTACTAGCCAACCCACTTACTCAGCACAATCACAATACAGCATCACGTTTGAGCAAGAAACGACCGCTAAATTGCTACGAGATGCCAATCTTGGTTTGAATACTGACATTAACGACTTGCTTTTGGCGGCACTCAATATTGCCCTACACAGCACTTTTGACAGTACCGTTAATCATATTCAACTTGAAGGTCATGGTCGTGAAAATATAGATCCGCGCTTGGATGTGTCGCAAACCTTAGGCTGGTTTACCAGTATGTATCCTGTGCGCCTTGAACACCACGACGACGTTATTGCAACCATCGCAAACACCAAAGAAATGCTGCGCCACATTCCGGACAAAGGCGTGGGCTATGGCGCTTTTGTGCAAGCAGACAAAGTCAGCGCAATTCGCCCTCAGGTGAGCTTTAACTACCTAGGTCAATTGAATCAGCAACAACAGCAAAGCCGAGACTGGCAGCTGGATGATACTCAAGCAGGCTATGTGATGACTGAGGCAAACGCTCAGGCTGACAATGCACTGCTACTCAACATCAATGGCGCAGTTCGCGGTGACAAGCTTCACTTTGATGTGGTTTCGAGGTTGAACCAATCACAGTCGCTGGCATTTGTTGAGCACTTTGAAATGGCGCTTCATCAGGTCATTAATGCAAGCTGTGAACTAGCCGCGCAAACACCACAGCAAACCCCAAGCGATATGGGGTTAAGCGACTTGTCTTATGGGCATTATCAAGCGCTGAGCAAGCACTATAATATCGAAGCACTTTACCCAGCTAATAGCTTGCAACAAGGCTTTATCTATCATGCTGTTAACTTCCCAACGGATGATGCCTACCGAGTGCAATTGGTCATGGATATTGAACAAGCGCTAGAGGTTGAACACTTTATTCATGCCTGGCGTTTAGCGTCGCTTCGCTTCCCTATTCTACGCACCGCTTTTGATTGGCAAGAATGTCTACTCCAAGTGGTATGTCGCGACGCCAGTATTGATGACAGTCACTTCACCATAGTAGATCTATCATCCCTTGACGAGCACCACCAACAGCAAGCCATCAGC
The DNA here is from genome assembly GCF_024124685.1 of Pseudoalteromonas sp. OANN1. Classification (NCBI taxonomy): domain Bacteria; kingdom Pseudomonadati; phylum Pseudomonadota; class Gammaproteobacteria; order Alteromonadales; family Pseudoalteromonadaceae; genus Pseudoalteromonas; species Pseudoalteromonas sp. OANN1. Next base: position 81,614 of record NZ_JAMXSE010000006.1, on the reverse strand, counting down.
AAAGCTCAAGCCGAAGATCGACAAGTTCCGTTTGACCTAAGTCAACCGGGGCTTATTCGCTTCACCTTATTTAAGCGCAGTGAAAACCTCTACACACTTATCAAAACCGAGCACCATGCCATTAATGATGGCTGGAGTGGACCGTTAATGCTGCAAGCAGTCGCTGAGTATTATCGCCAGCTTTGTGCAGGGAAAACACCTGAGGTGCAAGCGCAGCAAACCTATTTAGAGGCGCAAGCTTATTACCTTAAAAATGCCAAGCAAACTCAGACATACTGGCAGCAACAACAAGCCGAATTTGATACCGCAAACGATATTAACTTATTACTCGGTGGTCAGTATGACTTGTCGCAAAGTCGAATCGTTGAGCAAGTGCAATCGCTGCAGTTTAGTCTTCAAGGCGAGGCGTTTAGGTCGCTACAACATACTTGTCAACAAGCTGGCGTAACCCTCAACGTTGCACTGCAATTTGCTTGGCATAAGTTACTGCAAACCTATTCTGGTGATAGCCAAACGATTGTTGGTAGCACAGTTTCCGGTCGTGAAATTCCAGTCAATGGGATTGAACAAGCGGTCGGTTTGTTCATCAACACCTTACCTTTAGTGGTGAATTGGCAAGCAGAAGCAAGCTGTAATGACATCCTCAAAGCCATTCAAAAAGGCGTCGCTGCACTCAATAGCCACAGCGATATGAGCTTGTCGAAGCTGCAGCGTGATGGTCAACGCTTGTTCCACACCCTCTTTGTATTTGAAAACTACCCGACTCCAGAAAATACTGGCAGCTGGAAGTTCAGAGAATCAATAGAGAAAGGCGACTATCCGCTTTCTGTGGTGGCCCAAAGCGAGCAAGACCGCTTAGACTTTGTGATGCACTACAACGGGGAATGGTTAAGCACAGCTCGGGCAGAGTGGATCCTTGACCAAGTACAAGCTATTTTAATTCAGCTTGGGGAGCGACTAACACAAAGCCATCAAAGCATTAGCTTGGTCAATAACCAAATGCAGACCACGCTCAGTCAATGGCACGACAACGCAGAATCGTTTGCCATCGATAAAGATTTGGCCAGCTTGATAGAGCAACACGCCGCTAACACGCCAGAGCAGACCGCCTTGTTAACCAGCAGTGGTGAAGCGCTGTCTTATGCCGAAGTGAACGGTAAAGCCAATGCACTTGCACAGCAAATCATTGCTCAGCACCCCAAAGCCCAAGCTGGCCTATTGCCTGCCGATACCCCTATCGCCCTCTACTTTTCTCGCAGTAGCGAGATGCTCGTTGCTATTTTGGCCGTGCTCAAAGCCGGTGGTGCCTATGTGCCTGTTTCACCAGATTATCCCGAAGCTCGGGTTGAGTTTATTTTAACCGACACCAACACCGACTTAGTGCTAACGCAGGAGAGCCACTTGCCGTCACTTAACCCAGTGCTTGGAAAAGCCACTGCGCTCAGTGTCAATACCCATGCACTGGCGGTGGAGCATCAGAACTTAGTGCGTACAACCGCGTTGGCTAACTTGGCTTATATCATCTACACCTCAGGGACAACCGGACAACCAAAAGGCGTAATGCTCACTCAGCACAATGTGCTTTATTATCTTCACGCCATAACCTGCCAGTTAGGTGACAAGTATCGTAATGTCGACTTTTCTTCTAACTACTGTTTTGACCTGTCTGTGACGACCACCTTATGCCCGCTCCTTGCTGGACAAACGGTGTGTGTCTATGAAGGGGATATTCTTGATGCCGCCGCCTTTAGAGCTCATCTAAGTGCCGCGAATGTTGGCTTTGTGAAAACCACACCCAGTCTTGCCATGGCGCTATTGCCTGGCAGCGATGCTCATGTTGATACCCTAATGCTTGGCGGTGAAGCGCTGACTGAGCAGGCCATTGATGCGTTAAGCGGCCATGTGAACGCTATCTTCGATGAGTATGGCCCCACGGAAGCCACCGTCGGTGCGATGCTAGCGCAGGCCTACCCACGCCTTCATCAAGGCATAGGTAAAGCCTACCCTAACGTTAATCTTCATGTGTTATCTGAATCGCTCCAGCCCATGCCCATTGGTGCACCGGGTGAGTTATATATTTCAGGCCTTGGGGTTGCCCGTGGTTACTTAAACCGCCCTGAACTCAATGCTGAACGCTTTATTGATAACCCGTTTAGTCACGACCCCGCCCATAGCAAGCTGTACAAAACCGGTGACCTTGCCCGTTTCCTAGACAACGGCGACTTGGTGTATCTCGGTCGTAACGATGAGCAGGTGAAAATTCGTGGTTATCGCGTCGAATTAGGCGAGATTGCCGCTGCTATTGTCGACCAGCAAGGCGTACAAAACGCGGTAGTGATTGATGTACCTGCACCGCAAGGCAAAGCGCTGGCCGCTTACCTTGTTGCAGAGCCTGACCTTGAAATTACCGAATTAAAGCTCGCCCTAAGTGCTGCTTTACCTGAATACATGGTGCCCAGCCACTTTACCCTAATCGAACAGATTCCACTCACAGGTAACGGTAAGCTTGACCGCAAAGCACTCCCCACACCGGAGCTTCAAGCTGACAACCTCTATGTGGCACCGCGTAATGACTTAGAGACCCAACTTTGTGAGATTTGGCAACAGGTACTTGGCCTTGAACAAGTGGGCATTGAAGATAACTTCTTCAGTATTGGCGGCGACTCTATCTCGGCTATCCGGTTGATGAATGCTTGTAATAAAGCACTGGATTTAAACATCCCAATTTCAGCCCTGTTTGAGCATACCCATATTGCCGCAATCGTCGACAACTTAGAGACGTTGAGTGTGGATATCGAAATTAAAGCAGACTCCGGATCACAACAAGAACAAACTAATAGCATGAGGATTTAACCATGTTGTCATTGCTCGCTGAACTGAAAGATCACAATCTCTCAATCTGGTTGCAAGACGGCGGACTAGAGCTGTCATTTGGCGCGCAAGCGCCAGATGCTGCACTTGTTGCAAAGTTAAAGTCAAACAAAACGCAGCTAATGGATTACCTTGAAGCAAAAGCCATTTTTTCAAAGGATGCGTTTAATACACTGCCAGAATTAAACCGCCATCCGCTTTCGTTTGCACAAGAGCGGTTATTATTTATCGAACGCTTAGAAAATGGCACCAACGCTTATCATATTCCGTTTTTGGTTAAACTCTCTGAGCACACAGAGCTTACGCGATTAACACAAGCACTGAATATCGTGTTAGATAGGCATGAAGTGCTTCGCAGTGTCTATCGTCAAGACGATCAAGGCCACGACTATCAAGAAGTGTTGAACGCCAGTATTGAAATTGAACCGAGCGCAGTCGCTGACTTAGCAGCGCTTAATACGGCTGTTAAACAAGCGATTAGTATACCATTTGACTTAGCCAATGAGCCTATGTTCAAGGTTTGCTGTTGGACATTAGGGGCTGAACGTTACGTGCTATTCATGTGGCACCATATTGCGTTTGATGGCTGGTCCACCGAAATCTTTATGCGTGAGCTACACCAAGCCTATTTTATGCTAGCTTCAGGCAAAACGCCTGAGCTACCAGCGCTTGAGTTACAGTACCAAGATTACGCAAAATGGCAGCGCGAGTACCTCAGCGGCGATACCTTAACTAAGCTTTTAGACCACTGGACTGATGCACTTGCAGGCGCTGAGCAGCTTGAATTTCATTCGCCACTACCAAGGCCAAATGAATATCAATATCACGGTGCCGACCACCGTATTCATTTGGGTCAGGAACGAAGCGAAGCCCTAAAGGCCATAGCCAAAACGCAACAAACCAGTCTTTATGTAGTACTGCTCAGCAGCTGGGCATTGACATTACAAGCAACCAGCGGTCAGTCAGATTTAGTCATCGGTACACCGTCTGACAACCGTCATCTAAGCCAGACACAAAATCTTATTGGCTTTTTGGTCAATAGCTTAGCCTTGCCAATTCATATTGATAACGCACTCGACTTTAATGCCTTGATCCAACAAGTGCACCAGACCCTAAAAGCGGCAAAGGCGCACCAAGATCTGCCATTTGATAAATTGGTCGACGCCCTAAAATTACAACGAGATCCGTCTCGCCATCCGCTATTTCAAATGATGTTTGCGCTTGAGCAATTTAAAAATAATAGTGATGACAGCAGCCAACAGCTGTTTACGCCAGTGGATGAGTCACAAGTAAAAGCGCTTCATAAAGTGGCTAAGTTCGACATTAGTTTGCTGCTACAAAATGGTGACGAAGAAGTATTTGGTGATATTAACTACGCCACCGCACTATTTCCAAGTGACTGGATCGCAACTCTTGCTGAGCGCTTTATCAATATTATCGATCAAGTGATCGCCAGAACCGCACAGCCACTTGCAAAAGTAGCCCTACAAAATAGAACTGAGACTGACACAATACGTGCTTGGCACAACAACGCCGAGTCATTTGCCACCGATAAAGATTTGGCAAGCTTAGTAGAGCAGCACGCCGCTAACACCCCAGAGCAGACAGCCTTGTTAACCAGCAGCGGTGAAGCGCTGTCTTATGCCGAAGTGAACGGTAAAGCCAATGCCCTTGCGAAGCAAATCCTTGCTCAGCACCCCAAAGCCCAAGCAGGCCTATTGCCTGCCGATACCCCTATCGCCCTCTACTTTTCTCGCAGTAGCGAGATGCTCGTTGCTATTTTGGCCGTGCTCAAAGCCGGTGGTGCCTATGTGCCTGTTTCACCAGATTATCCTGAAGCTCGGGTTGAGTTTATTCTAACCGACACCAACACCGACTTAGTGCTAACGCAGGAGAGCCACTTGCCGTCACTTAACCCAGTGCTTGGAAAAGCCACTGCGCTCAGTGTCAATACCCATGCACTGGCGGTGGAGCACGAGAACCCAGTGCGCCCAACTGCGTTGGCTAACCTGGCTTATATCATCTACACCTCAGGGACAACCGGACAACCAAAAGGCGTGATGCTCACTCAGCACAATGTGCTTTATTATCTTCACGCCATAACCTGCCAGTTAGGTGACAAGTATCGTAACATCGACTTTTCTTCTAACTACTGTTTTGACCTGTCGGTGACCACCACCTTATGCCCGCTCCTTGCTGGACAAACGGTATGTGTCTATGAAGGCGATATTCTTGATGCCGCCGCTTTTAGAGCTCACCTAAGTGCCGCGAATGTTGGATTTGTGAAAACCACACCCAGTCTTGCCATGGCGCTATTGCCTGGCAGCGATGCACAAGTTGATGCCCTAATGCTCGGTGGTGAGGCGCTGACTGAGCAGGCCATTACCGCATTAAGCGGCCATGTGAACGCTATCTTCGATGAGTATGGCCCAACGGAAGCAACGGTCGGTGCGATGCTAGCACAGGCCTACCCACGTCTTCATCAAGGCATAGGTAAAGCCTATCCTAACGTCAATCTTCATGTATTATCTGAGTCGCTACAGCCCATGCCCATTGGCGCACCAGGTGAGTTGTACATTTCAGGCCTTGGGGTTGCCCGTGGTTACTTAAACCGCCCTGAGCTCAATGCCGAGCGTTTTATTGATAACCTGTTTAGCCACGACCCCGCCCATAGCAAGCTGTACAAAACCGGTGACCTTGCCCGTTTCCTAGACAACGGCGACTTGGTGTATCTCGGTCGTAACGATGAGCAGGTGAAAATTCGTGGTTATCGCGTCGAATTAGGCGAGATTGCTGCAGCTATTGTCGACCAACAAGGCGTACAAAACGCGGTAGTGATTGATGTGCCTGCACCGCAAGGTAAAGCATTAGCCGCTTACCTTGTTGCAGAGCCTGACCTTGAAATTACCGAATTAAAGCTCGCCCTAAGTGCTGCTTTACCTGAGTATATGGTGCCCAGCCACTTTACCCTAATCGAGCATATTCCACTCACAGGTAACGGTAAGCTTGACCGCAAAGCACTCCCCGCGCCAGAGCTTCAAGCCGACAACCTCTATGTGGCACCGCGTAATGACTTAGAGACCCAGCTTTGTGAGATTTGGCAACAGGTACTTGGCCTTGAGCAAGTGGGTATTGAAGATAATTTCTTCCAAATTGGCGGCGATTCAATTGTCAGTATTCAGCTGGTTTCACGCTTAAGAGAAGCTGGGTTAACGGTACAAGTTAAAGAGATATTTGCCGCTCCAACTCCCGCGCGGCTGGCAAAGCTTATCAGTGCGAATGGCGACAAGAAGGTTACGATAAAAACCGAACAAGGCCAGCTTGAAGGCGAGTTTGATCTACTGCCTATCCAGCAGTGGTTCTTCGCAAATCAGTTTGCTAACCCCGCACACTTTGCCCAAACTTTCGCTACTGTGATGCCAAGTACAATCAGTGATGAGCGATTAGTTGCGCTATTGTCCGAGCTTGCTGAGCAACACGATGTGCTACGCCTTGTGTTCAATCAAAAGACGGCGCATATTACCCAGCAGTACCAACAAAATAGCACCATGGCACCTTTAGTTAGACTTGATGCAGACACACTCAGTGACGACGAGCTTGCCAAGCAATTAACCCGCTTGCAGTCACAGTTTGCGTTAAATTCAGGCCCTTTATGGCAGCCAATTCGTGTCAAACGCCAAAGCCAAGATGTATTGGTACTGGCCTTCCACCACCTGATCATTGACTTTGTCTCTTGGCGGATCCTAATTGAGGACTTAAATAGCCTTTATCAAGGCAAAAAATTGGCGCAAAAAACCTCAAGCTATCGTCAATGGGTTGAGACCTTAGCCCAATATTCACATGTTCAAGCCGAACAAATTAACTATTGGCAGGAAGTACTTGACACTTGCCAAACACACTTAACAGCGAAGAACACACCGACAAACCAAGTGATTAAACTTGACTCTGCATTTACACAAACGCTGCTGTTTGACGCTAATCAAGGCTATCACACAGAGCCTCGAGACCTTGTCGTCGCTGCACTGTCCCTAACTCTTGCTCATATCACTGGTAGTAATGATCAGGTTATTGCGCTTGAAGGACACGGTCGTGAACACATCGCCGAAGATATAGATCATTCACGCACCGTAGGCTGGTTTACGTCATTATATCCACTAGCACTCCATGCGGGTTCTAGTCTCGAAAGCGCTATTGTAAATGCAAAAGAGCAGCTGCGTAAATTGCCAGACAATGGCGTTGGTTTTGGTCAATTCTATTTTTCCAAACAAGTGGCGGGGACTTTACCAACCGTTGCATTCAACTATTTAGGCCAAATCGGTGGCACAAAAACGCAGCAACCCAGTGGTGACTTCTACTTAACTGAAGCCATTACAGGTCAACCAGTCGCAAGCGAAAATAACGGTCATTACGTTCTTGATATCAACGCGGCAATTATTCATGGTCAGCTTGTCTTAAATTGCACCACGGCGTTGTCTGAAACCGAATTTGCCCTATTCCAAAGTCAGTTCACTGCCAGTCTACAAGCCGTGCTCGACACAGCATTGTATACCAAAGCGCTTGGCGCCAAACAAACGCCGAGCGACTATAACCTGACAGGCGTCAGCTTCGCCCACTTAGATGCACTGCGCACACGTTACGACCTAGCCGCGGTTTATCCCGCAACAAACTTGCAGCAAGGTTTTATCTTCCACCAGCTTAATAGTCCAGAAGATACCGCCTATCGCGTGCAGTCACAGATGCAGTATTTCGATAAAATTGACACTGCGCTTTACTGTCGTGCGTGGCAACTAACCTCGCTGCAATATCCAGCGCTGCGCTGTGCTTTTGATGTTGAAGAAACCATGCTGCAACTTATCGTGGATCACACCTGTGTTGATGAAGATAACTTTAGCGTGATTGACATCAGCCAATACTCAAAAGCAGAACAACAAGCACACATAGAAAAGCTTGCAAACCAAGTGCTAAATCAGCCATTTAATTTTGCAAGACCGGGGTTATTTACACTGCATTTGGTAAAACGCGGTGAAGCGCATTATCACCTAATAAAAACAGAGCATCACAGCATTTGTGATGGCTGGAGTGGCCCGTTAGTTATGCAGACCGTTCACCAGAACTATACGCAATTACTACAAGGTCGAGAACCTGTTTTACCGGTGGACAACGCCTATTTAGATGCCCATGCTTACCTAAGAGATAATCAGGCCGCCACCAAAGCATTTTGGCAATATCATGTCGCTGATTTATCACAGGCAAACGACCTTAACACCCTGTTTAGTCACTCAACAGATTTAGAAACGCTCCGTCATAATCATGACCCGCAGGCGCTGCATTTTGCTCTACCAAACGAGGCATTAAGTAAGTTGCAGCAAGCGTGTCAGCAACATTCTGTCACGCTCAATGCTGCGGTACAATTTGCCTGGCATAAGCTTATCCAAATCTACACTCGCGACGAATTTACTTTAGTAGGTACAACTATCGCAGGTCGTGACTTACCAATTGACGGCATAGAGCAAAGTGTTGGTGCTTACATCAATACGCTACCGCTTTATCTTGATTGGCCTACAGATGCTACCATCGCGCAACAACTCGAGAAGATCCAAACTGCCATTTTGGACTTAAATAGCCATGCGAATGTGTCACTTGCGTCACTGCAACAAGGCGGTAATCGGCTATTCCAAAGCCTAGTCGTGTTCGAAAACTACCCAAGCCTTGAAAATGAACAAGCAGAGGCACAACAAGCTCGCTGGCAGTTTGACGCAGCACCAGAGCAAGTTGAATATCCACTTGCATTGATAGCAAAAGAGCAAGGAGAGCTGCAACTTGAGCTGATGTACGACGCCAGCTTGCTTTCGCCAGCACGTGCCGCACAACTGCAATCTCAACTGCAACTGATCCTTAAGCAAGTCGCTGACAATACTCACTTGCCTCATCAACACATTGAAATTGCCAATACAGTAGAAAAGGCCCGTATTCTCAACGAGTGGAATGAAACCGAGCGCCAGTCATGTGGCTTCGAGAACTTCAACGACTTATTTAGTGAAAAAGTCGCCGTATTCCCGGATGCAACCGCTGTGGTCTGGCAAGATGAAGCACTAAGCTATCAAGTACTCAACCGCCAGGCTTGCCTGCTTGCCCAGCAATTATTGGTGATTAAGGCTGAGGTTTACGGCAACGAGTATCAAGGTGATTTCCCAGTCTTATTGCTGCATGAAAAACAGTTGGATTCTATCGTTGCGATCCTCGCTATTCTTAAAGCAGGCGGTGGTTATGTTCCTGTATCACCAGAGTTTCCTGACTCAAGGATTGAATATATTGCCAAGGACTGTGGTGCGAAAATCGTGGTCACCCAATCGGGATTAATGGATAGAGTTGCGAGTACAACACTTGCATCACTGACACATGTACTCAGCGATACACCAGTGGAGGAAACAAGCTTAGACCAAGCGGTATCAGTGAGCCCGTCTGATTTGGCTTATATTATCTATACCTCAGGCACCACAGGTAACCCTAAAGGCGTAGAAATCAACCATGAGGCACTATTAAACTATGCCACGGACGACCATTTTATCGACCGCACACAACTGAGCAAGGTCCTTAGCTTATCGAGCATTAGCTTCGACGCGTTTATTTTTGACTGCTTTGTCACACTCAGTAACGGCGCAGCGCTACACCTGATAGATAAACAGACTCAACTTGATCCAGAACGACTGATTGAGTACTGCCGAGCACAGCAGATTGATACGTGCTTTGTAACAACTGCGCTATTTAATCGTCTAGCGAGCGAAGACTTCTTCTTACACGCCGGACTTAAACAGATTAATTTTGGTGGAGAGGCGGTCGACTTAGCTATGGTTGAGCAAGTAAAGCATCAAGCGCCAGAGCTGATGCTTTATCACGCCTATGGCCCAACAGAGACCACCGTTTATGCAACTTGCTGCTTACTCAACTCTGTAAATCACGGAGCACCTATTGGCCGCGCTATTGCCAATAAATCTGCTTACGTGTTGTCGCCTGCTGGCAAAATACTTCCACCAGGCGTGGCAGGAGAGCTTTATATTGGCGGCGCGGGTATGGCAAGACGTTATTTACACCGTTCAGATTTAACCGAACAAGCATTCTTAGTTAACCCATTCGCATCGGATAAGTATCTCGCAAGCGGTTGGAACAAAATGTATAAAACGGGAGATTTGGTTAAATGGCGTGAAGATGGTTTATTAGAGTATGTTGGTCGTAATGATTTTCAGGTGAAAATTCGTGGTTACCGCATCGAACTTGGCGAGATTGAAACTGCGATTAAGCAACAACCGCAAATTCATACTGCGTTTGTAAACGTGAGTGAACAAGATGGGGTTAAACGTATCGTGGCCTATTTGGTCATGGCAAATACTGAGTCACTAGATGAGGCAAAGCTCAAGCAAACACTCTCTCAAATGCTACCGAGTTATATGCTGCCAAGTGCTTACGTCACATTAGACACCCTACCCGTTACGGTTAATGGCAAGATTGATGCCCGAGCACTGCCGCAGCCCGATTTTAGCCAAGCTGAGACTCACCATGCTCCAAACACAGAACAGCAAAAGCATATCGCTAAAATCTGGTGTGCTGTATTGGGGATTAAGCAGGTTGGCTTGGAAGATAACTTCTTCCATATTGGTGGTGACTCAATTATGAGCATTCAGCTCATGTCGGCTCTCAAACGTGCTGGCTATTCGCTGTCGACCAAAGACATATTTACGTATCCAACCCTAGAAGCGCTTTGTGCATTTTTGGCAAATAATGAACAGGTAGAAATCGAGGCTGAACAAGGTGAGCTCAGCGGAGAAATCAAGTTATTACCTATCCAGCAATGGTTCCTCAACTCCCATTACCGTCATAAAGCACATTTTAATCAGTCGGTCATGCTTGCTCTTCCGCGCAATACCGCGCTAGATACTTTAGAGCGTGCACTCGCGCAGCTACATCAACAACATGACATGTTGCGCGCTCAATTTAGCAAAACCGAGACTTGGCAATCCCAATACCAAAGTGTTGCAGCGTGTCCAACACCAAAGCTTATCCATTTGGACACCTCAGGACTTGACGAGCAGCAAACCGGACTGGCGTTGAGTAAAATACACGCCCGTTTTGAACTCGGTTCGGGTGCTTTGTGGCAACCGGTTTTACTCAGCGATGATACGCCGCTAACTAGGCTTGTACTTATCGTTCATCACCTTGTTATTGATGGTGTTTCGTGGCGTATTTTGGTCGAAGACTTAAGCCGCTTGCTACAAGGCGACACCTTAAGCGACAAAACCAGCAGTTATCGCCAATGGTCAGATGTTATGGCCCTGCATCCTTTTGAACAACAAATACCGTATTGGCAAAATGTGTTAAGCACACAGCAAAACGTACCTTACGGTAAATCACAACAGCGTCTTACGCATCAATTTGATACTCAGCTTACTGAGCAATTGCTACGCCTCGCTCCTGCTGGATTTAACACAGAAATCAATGATCTCTTAATGAGTGCGTTTACTCGGGCTTGGTGCAATACCTTTGCTACAAACTATTGCCACCTCACGTTAGAAGGCCACGGCCGAGAACATCTGAGTGACCATATTGATACCTCAAGAACACTAGGCTGGTTTACTAGTATGTTTCCGGTTGCCCTGAAAAATGACACGGATTTATCAACGCTGATTATTCAAAGCAAAGAAACGCTTCGTGCCATTCCAGATAAAGGGCTAGGCTTCAGCGAGTTGGTCAGACGTGGGGAATTTTCCTTCAGCCAATTACCTAAAGTTAGTTTTAATTACTTGGGACAACTTGATAGCAATAGTGATGCACAAGATCAGGGCATACGAATGCTAAATGCACACTCAGGCGATGCCAGCAGCAAAGATAATCAGGATGAAATGGCACTCATCGTTAATGCCGAAGTGCGTCAAATGAAACTGCAAGTGAGCATTGCAAGTCAGTTAGATGAGACACAAACCACCGCATTCATAGAGCAGTTCGATGCTGCCCTTCGAGCCGTCGTTTCACATTCGATTACAGCCGCAAATCCCCAAGGCATAAAAACTCTGAGCGATATTGAGATCGGCGTATTGGTGAATGAAGCCGATGCTCCTATTGAATGGTTTTTCTTCCCTCCGGGTGGCGGTGGTGCTGAGAGTTACTTGCAATCCATTGCTCCCAAGATTTCCGCGCCTTGTTATTGCTTCAATAACATCTATGCCGCACAGGAAAAACCAAAGGGCTCGCTCGCCTATGACTATTACCAGTTCCAAACATTAGCGTTGCAGTATGCTATTCATCTTAAAAAGCTAAAGCCTAGTGGTCCTTATCGGATTTTTGGTTGGAGTTTTGGCGCAACGCTAGCACTTGAGGTTGCCAAACTGCTGCAAAATGAGGGGGGCACAGTCGAACACTTGGTGTTCGTCGACCCTTGTTTTGACTATGCCGCGATGCATGATGAAGTTTTTGCTCTACACCCAGAGTTCAGTCATCTTGAGCCCGATAGAATTAATTATCACTACCAAAATGATCCGGCATTTTCTAGCACCGCAAAGGTGACGCTATTTAGTGCTGGTTGTGCGGTTGAAGTGGCTCAGTCAGATAGCTTAGAGTTGCAACTTTCCAGTCATATAATCAACCGATACCTTGATAAGAATCAAAATCTTATCGAAGAAGCAATGCAACCCAGTCAGGTTCAAGTGTTCACCATGAAAGGGTCGCACAACAGTTGGGTAAAAACACCGGAAGACTTAATAAAAATGTCAGAAATTATGAACACTCTTTAACATTTTATTCGTTAATATAATGTTAAATTAGATTTTCTAGAGTGAGGCATTAAAGGGAGCTCCCCTCTTCACTCTAGGATTAATTAATTGCCACATTTTCTCACAATATATGATTAAGGAATTACAAAATGGCTAAGGAAAATGTAGATGTACTTATTATCGGCGCTGGACCTGCTGGGACAATGACCGCTGCAAAGCTAATTCAAGCAGGATTAACCGTGAAGATCGTTGAACGTAGCCACTTTCCACGCTATGTCATCGGTGAAAGTCTTCTACCTCAAAGTATGCAGCATCTAGAAGATGCTGGATTTATGGATGCGTTAGTCGCACGCAATTACCAAAAGAAAATCGGTGCTAATTTTAAACAAGATGACTTCCAAGAGTTTTTCGATTTCTCTAAAAATTACACCGATGGCTGGACATGGACATGGCAAGTACCAAGAGATGACTTTGACAATGTACTGGCTGAAGAAGTGCAAAAAATGGGTGCCCCTATCGAATTTGGCACTTCCGTAGTCGATGCCAACATGGATCTAGAAGAGCCTATCATTAAGGTCGTCAATGAGGCCGGTGATGTGCAGGAAATTCAAGCCAAATTCGTTGTTGATTCAAGCGGCTATGGCCGAGTACTCGCAAACCTGCTTGATTTAAATGAACCTTCATCAGCGCCAACTCGCGCAACTTTGTTTGCGCAATTTAAACCTGCTGATGGCATGGAGACTGGGGCTGAAAACAATAAAGTAACGATTCTGGTTCACGAAGAAGATGTATGGGTTTGGCTAATACCTTTCTCTGACGGTCGTGTTTCAGTCGGTTTTGTTGGTAACCCTGAGTATTTAGAAAGTGCAGAGGGCGATGCTAAAACGCGCTTTTTAACCTACCTTGCTCGCGATCAACATGCATCAGCAATGTTGGAAGGAATGGCGCTGTGTATGGAGCCAAAGGAGATCAAAGGCTACTCAAAAGGTATTAAACAACTGTTCGGCAAAAACTTTGTGTTAACCGGTAACGCCAGTGAATTTATTGACCCTGTATTTTCAGCTGGCGTTATGTTTGCGATTGAGTCAGGCGCGCGCGCCGCTGATCTCATAGTCGCTCAGTTAAATGGCGAGGAAGCAGATTGGCAGCAAGATTATGAAGCGCATATGCTTAAAGGGATTGCTGTCATGCGCACCTACATTGAAGGCTGGTACGACGGGCGTTTGCGCCGCCTATTTTTCTCAGACAACAAGCCTGAAAAAATTAAGAGCCAAATCACTTCTGTGCTTGCGGGCTATGTATGGGATGAGACTAACCCATTTGTAAACCGCAGCGAGAAAACCCTGAACCTGCTATCTGAACTCCATAACAATCCTGAAATGGCGTGATTTTAGCTTTTTAGACCGGCGTGGGAATAATTTCTCACGCCACATAATATACTAACAAAGATGCGTTTCAGTAGTAGTGAAAGTAGTTGTGTGATGCCTATAGTTTCCCGAATTGACGATTAAACAGAGTGGGGAATTTTGTTGTAGGCCGACCATAGATGTGGCACTTGGCGCTTTAAAGGACTTAGACAATGAAAACTAACTTTGTATACACTGCTGCACTTTCAGCGTTATTAACAGGCGCTGCACTTGCAACTCCCGCGCAGGCCGCTGAATATAAAACAATTCTAATTCATGGCTTTCAAGCGGACCAACTTAACCGCCCTAACAGTACCAACGTCGAGCTTGAGGGTGAAGAATACTGGTCATCTTTTTGGATAAACCACGCTGATGAACGTATTGATTGGCCTTCTTATGAACGCCTACAAGGCAAAATCGCAACAGATTATATTTGGCCAAAGCTAAAAGCATTTGCAGAAAATGGCACTTGTAATCCAGGCTGTGTCTTTGTTACCCACTCAACGGGTGATTTGGTTGCGCGCTATATCTTAGATAACCAAGCAACTTGGCTTGAAAATGCGGGCCTTCAACCACTTAATATCGTTGCTACTTTTGACCTTGCAGGTGCGGGTGGCGGAAGCGAACTCGCAGACACTGCTATCAACGCTGCGACTTCTGGTGGCGTAGTAGGTGAACTAACTCGCCAAGCGGTTGAGGCATGGCTTGGCAGCATGCCCGAAGAATTTGGTATCATGTGGGATTTAAAAGTGAATAACGCGCGACAAGTTGCTCAGTACCCTAGTGACAACGCACCTCGCCTACGTTTCGTCGCTGATGCCAGCGACTACTACGGCCTCACTTCAGGTTTCTTACCAGGTAATGATGATGGTGTTGTATCAACACACTCTTCTTGTGGTGCATCGACAAAAGGCGACTTTGGTAGTTGTAGTACAAGCGTTGCTATCAACGGTCAGTTAGCCTCTCAAGATGATGCTGTGACTAGCTTTATGCCATACCACTACCCACTACTAATGAGCGCGGAATATAGCCACGGCAACCTGCCAGATGCTGGATACCAAGGCAAAGTAACAGCGGCTCGTACTCAGTTTAACGCGGGTTATAAGACGATTAGCTACAACACCTATGAAGAAACAACGGGTAGCTGGTTTTGGAAAAAGACTTACCGTTATGTTAGCGAGTCTAACTCACAAAGTTTTTCACAGTTAATACTAAACTCACTGTAACTTAACGGTTATTCTGCTAATTTCTATACCCAAGGAACTGCTCCATGCAGTTCCTTATATTAACCGAGTATTGCTATGAAAAAGTTTTTGTTGATTAGTGTCATTCTTATTGTGATCTGTATCACTGCAGGCTATTTTGCCTTGCAGCGCGAAGCTCTGTCCTCGCCTGAGTTAGCAGCCCCCCCACAAGTCACCACACCTATTTTGACACCAACAACAACGCCACCCACCACCCCTAAAACTGCGATAACACAAAAACAATCATTGGTTGAATCGCTACCACTGGCACAAGCTGCGCAATCAGCTGCGGCACATTATGAGTATAGTATTTCGCTACCTCCTTACTCACAGCCCCTTGGCAAAGGTGATTTTGATAGGCTCAATCCAAATCATTTCTATGCCGTCGAAATGCCAATTGAAGAAAACAACGGACAGGTGTCTTTATCGCTGAATCAATATCGCTTTGTGCACCCCGCTACTATCGAGATAAGTTTATCTGGTAGTCAATTTTCTAATACAACCGCAACGATACTCGACCCTACATCACAGCAAACCTTATCCACCACCCGTCTCAAAGAGTCTGATGGTATTTGGCTTGGTGCGGTCGATGGCGAGACAACATGGCCTCAAGAGCTGAATGTCGTTGTGCGTGCCAAGCCAAGCTCGGCTAAGGCCGTGGCATTAACGGCAAGTATTCGCTATTACCAACCCAGCGCCACACTGCTCGCCATTGCTAAACCTTACCCCGAGCAAGCAGACTTGATAATTCCATTACAACTTGAAGTAAAGCAAAGTGGTACTTATCGTATCCGTGCAAATCTATTTACTCGCGATGGCACACCAATCAGTCATTTGGTTGAAAAACAAAAGTTAAGCGAAGGGAAACAGGTATTCAACTTAAAAGCACATCAGTCGGTGCTTGCTCCTTTTTCAGCTAAATCCGGCCCATCCCAGTTCACGTTAAAAACATTTGTGATTGAGAGAATGTCGCCAATGCCCGGAGAGCTTGCGCAGTTTGGTGATAGCAAAATAACCGAATACCACATCACTGATTTCTACTTTGACGCACTGGAGAAGCGCCCATATCAGCCCTCGGCTGCCGAGCGTCAACGTCTGGGTTACTTGCAAAAAATGGCGGGGAAATAAAGTAACTAACCTTTGCTTCGGATAATTAGGGCCTGTTGACCTTTGCTGTTTGACTTTTGTTCCCCTGAGTGTGTTTTGGTCGCGACGCTCGACTTGCCGCCTAGTAATCTAGGCGAAAGTTGAGCAACAATGAACAAAGCGCACTCAGGTGAACCCAAAGGGCAGCGCTTGATTGGCATTTCTACTGTGTTATCGCCTAACTTACATAGAATAACTATGCTACGCAGGCTCTGCCTTGTATAAATACCAGTCAAACTGCTGCAAAAACAAACTTGAAAGATCAACAGACCCTAACATAAATACAAGCGGTGACCTTTTTTAGGTCACCGAGTTAGCTAAGCTATATCGCTTCAGCCGCCGTCTTGGGCTTCAGCTCAGCAATGCGATAAAACCCAAGTGCGGTAATAGATACTAAAGTCATGATGATAAACAGCATCATACCGGAGTAAAAATCTAAAATAAGCCCACCTAAAATGGGCGCTAATGCATACCCCAATGAACACAAGCCAGCAGCACCAAAATAGCTAGCTTTCAGGTTATCTGGTGCCAACCTGTCAATATAGACATTGATGTTAGTAAACATAATTGCTTCGCTCAGACTCAACACCATCATGGCTGCAATCCATCCCCAGATATTTTGCACATCATTCAAGGCCATCATGACTTGTGAAATAATCAATACCACACCACCCGCATAAAGCCTATTTTCAATGCGCCAATTACGCATCAGATGAAGTAATGGAAACTGACAAACGATGATCACACTAGAATTTGCGATGATTAAGCTAGAAATTAGCCAAGCTAGATCGGGGACCTCTGCACGCGTCAAATACTGCACTAAGCTAGAGTCACATTGCGCATAAACCAAATACACTAAAGTTGTAGCGATGAGCACAATTAAAAAGACTTTATCTTTTCGTAAGATCCTCAGCCACTTTGCAAACTTGGGTACCGACTGAGCGGCAGACTGCAAAGCGACAGTCTGCGCTTCACTCAGTTTAGGTCTAAAGTAAAGCAGCGCGAGCAACAAACCAATATACGAAATGCCAGTATAGATAAAACTAAACTGCTCACCATTAAGCCCTGCCCATAGCCCGTACAATGGTCCTAAAGCCGCTCCCACATTCACGAGAAAATAGAGTAAATGCAGTGCAAGCTCTCTGTCTTTTGCGTCGGCAAGTTCTTCAGTAAGTAACGCTTTACTAGGCGCATCCCAAAGCGTCCTAGGTAGACAAGCTAAAAACACTGAGGTTGCAAACAACCACAACGATTCAGCCACAGCCAACAGTGAAAAAGAAATCACACCAACAAACACTGCCGTGTAGAGCATTTTGGTGCGACCAAAGCGATCAGCGAGATTCCCCGTATAAAACCCCAAAAATACGGCGAAAGTCGCTGACACCGTCAGCAATAAACCAACCTCTGTTGCACTCAGTCCATAATTTTCGTAAAGAATAACAGCCAAAAAAGGCCATACCATGTAGTAACTTGCGCGAACGAAAAAGTTACCAACAAGCATTACCCAAACTAAAGGTGTAAAGCGCTTTAACCGCTCAATTGCAGAGCTATTCTCCATTGATGTTCCTTGATTATTATTGATTTATGCAGAACCCTAATTCCTAAACCTTAGTTTAGGTCAAGCGTTTAACTACATTCTATTATCTTGGATACTGGAATTTTATGAAGAAAAAATTTCATCCTTGAAATCACAAAGGGAGATAAAACTAACTCAATGAAGTTAAGCGTTAAAACTGCTTAACGTAGAACACATTTAAAAAATCAAGACCGGGGTTATGGTCGCTCAAACCTGCATTAGAATAATGTAGATATCGGATCCCAACTTTAGTACTGGGGTTCAAATTAACACTAAGCCCAATGCGGTCTTCAAACTGATAGTGAACACCAATGTCTTTGCCCGCAAATCGAGTATCACTGACGTAGGTCATGCCAATCCCAAACTCAAAATTTACCGGCTTTCCAGCAAACTCGGTCAGTGGAACACTAAGCACTGGTGACAGTGCAATAGCAAACGTCGTGTCTGAGCGTTTTGGTTTGCCGTATTCCCAATAGTTGGTACTCAACTCAAAATAAACATAGGCACCTTCGCCAAAACCATAATCCGCTAAACTATAATGCAAGGGACGATACCCAAGCCGCAGTCCTTTTACATCCCCCTCTCCCATCACATAATCAACTGCAACTTCACTAGCATGTGAGTAAGTAGACACAAACAACATAAGCAAGAACAAAACTAAGCGCATAACGACTCCTCTACAACAAGGGCAATTTTACGCCGTTATTTAATTCTTAAAAGACACCAAAAAACCATATAATAATTGCCAATAAAGCACCAACATGGAATTTTAATGGGTACATTAATTTAACCAAAACCAATAACAAATTATGAGTTATACTGTTAAAAACGATCTTGAGAATGTGGTATGCAGTATATAATTGGGAGCGTTATAGGGATATTTAGTGTATTTAGTGCCTTAGCCGCAGCACCGACAAAAGTAGATATCTATACCGAGCATTTTCCTCCGTACCAGATAGAGCAAAAGAACGGCACCATTACTGGGCTTGCCACTGATATCGTACGCCTCATTATGTGGGAAGCAGAGCTAAGCTATCAAATTTATATGTTGCCTTGGACTCGCGCAAAAGCCTTCTCCAAAAAATCCCCTTATTCATTGCTCTACTCGATCGCCAGAACGGATCAACGTGAAGAAAACCATGTCTGGATTGCGCCACTTTGTGAGCTAAAGGTCGCCTTTTATAAGCGTGCTGATATCGCCGATCAGCAAGAGTGGGAAATATGGAAAATCAAACAACATGTTGTCGCTGTTGCGGCCGATCAACTTTCCGAAAACTATTTAAAAGCACAAGGCTTTGTCGCCGATAAGAACATGCTATCAGTAACTAGTTTGAGTCGTGCAGGTGAGCTGCTTGAAAGAGGCAGAATTGACTTTATTTTTGGTGCCGAAAATTTTGTGGATAGAATGGCTGCTAGAATGGGTTTAGTGGAGCAATGGGACAAAGTGCTAGAAGTTCCAGAGTTAAGTAAAACCCTCTATTTAACCGCCAACCCCAGCGCCCCTCCAGAATATATAAATCGGCTACGCGCCGCCGCTGAACGAGTACAGATGCAACGCAAAAAGGTTGACGTCGGCTGCCCCATAGACGAGTAATTCATCGTTTGCTACTGAACTTTGTACGTCGCTGTGATAGCATCTCAAAAATTGTATACTTTATTCAAAATAAAAATGAAAGTACTCACAGGAATGGTATTACTCATGCTCTTTGTAGCATGCGAAACGTACGCAAGCCCAAAAATCATCAACGCGGTTTCACGCTTTGGTCACCCTCAGGTAATGAAGCCCGCAGACAAGTTTGGCCATAGTCCCTATTCACCACTGTTTGATAACGGCGCATGGCATGGTCACTTACTTCCTGATAGCGCTGCGGAATATGGTGGTTTCACGGGTAACGCGATTATCACCGAAGAGTATTTAACGTATTTATTTGAACGTATTGAGCGCCTACAAATTTTTTATGGTGAGACCAAATTGCAATTTGATGCAGCACTGTACAGCCTGCCCGGAGAGCTGGTGCAAACGCTTAGACATGAGCTCGCGACGGTGACGATCCGCTTACGCTTTGTAAGTGAGCGTGTTTCTCTTATTCAAACCACTATTCATACAAAGCAACGACTTACTTTAAAATTGGACGGCAAATTACTCCACCAGCTTAATGATCAACAAACACTGGACCAACAATACCCTAAGCTCGCACCAACTATGGTTGCCAGCGAAAGTGGGATCAGCACCACTTTTGGTCGTGTTCGCGATCCGTGGGCACTTCTGACCTCTGGTAGCAACGAGTACTCAATCGCCCGCTCAATCCCTTTCAAAAATGTGGTAGAAAACAACCGTTATTATAGCGAGACGCAAACTTCTGGTGATCTGCAGTTTTATACCGCAATAAGTTATGTCCACAATCAACTGGAGCGTATACAAACAGCAAAGGCCGTTGTCAAAATTCTCTCATCCCCTGTTACGTATTGGCAACGCTCTAAAGCTCGCTGGAAGGGCTATTTAGCACGCTATCAAACCTTGCCACGAGATAAACAAACATTGGCGATAAAAGCTGTTGAAACCCTCATTGGTAACTGGCGAGCGCCTGCAGGGGCAATCGCGTTTGATACCGTATCGCCTTCGGTCACTGCTCGCTGGTTTTCCGGTAATTTAACTTGGCCTTGGGACAGCTGGAAACAAGCATCAGCGCTGAGACTATTTGCACCAAATTTAGCCAAGGCCAACATTGATGCCGTATTTTCCTATCAAATAGCAGCGAACGATCCTGTGAGACCCCAAGATAAAGGCTTATTACCCGATTTAATTGGTTATAACCTGCCACCAGAACGCGGTGGCGATGGCGGTAATTGGAGCGAACGGAATTCAAAACCCTCGCTGGCCGCTTGGGCGGTGTTGAATACCTACCATGCCAGCAAAGACAAAGCTTGGCTTGCACAAATTTACCCTAAACTTGTCGCCTATCGCGATTGGTGGCTGCGCAACCGTGATCACAACCAAAATGGTATTCCTGAATTTGGTGCAACCATAGATAAACACCATAATAATCAATCGGGTGAATTATTATTCTATCTACATGAAGGAAAGCAAAAGCATGCCCACTTTGGGCTAAAAGCCTATCGCGATGCGCAGACACAAGGTAAACAGATAAGTATTCCCGCACAGACCGCAGCGTCATGGGAGTCTGGAAGAGACGATGCTGCTAACTTTGGTTTTATCTCACCACAGCAGCTTGAGGTCTATGTGAAACAAGGTGGCGATGCTAAAGACTGGCAAGCCGAATTTGCTAGCAATAAGGACGCTCAAGGCCATCTGCTAGGCTACTCTTTGATGCAAGAATCGGTTGATGGGGCCAGTTATTTTTATTCTGACACCAAAAACTTGAGTACCATCGCCAATATCTTGGCTAAGCCACGGGAAGCCAAAGCCTTTTCAGCACAAGCAAAGCAGCTCGCCGATTATATAAACCGCTGCATGTTCGACGATAACAGCGGATACTACTACGACATTCGCATTGCCGCATCACCGCTTGAAAGTGGCTGTGCAGGGAAACCAATCATTGAGCGTGGTCGCGGCCCGGAGGGTTGGGCTCCACTCTTTAATCAAGTAGCAACAGCGTATCATGCTAAACGCGTCTCTGAAGTAATGCTCAGCCCCAGTGAATTCAACACCTATATTCCTCTAGGCTCTGCATCCCAGACCAATCCTGCATTTGGCGCAAATATCTATTGGCGTGGTCGTGTCTGGCTTGACCAATTGTATTTTGGCTTGATGGGACTACGCTATTATGGTTATGAAACTGAAGCGAACACTTTGCTTCAGCGATTTATGCAAAATGCGGATGGTCTGCTGCAAAACGCGCCTATTCGCGAAAACTACAATCCACTCACCGGCGAGCAGCAAGGCGCACCGAACTTTTCATGGAGCGCGGCCCATATTTTGCTCATGATAGAAGCATTTGAGATGGACAAGCCCAAAGCGCCAATTAAAGAAGAAAAGCCAGTTTCGCAGCAAATCACTACAAACTAGCCGAAAATTTGCTAGCAATTCAGTGATGATCCGTCTACATTTTTTAAATGATACAAAAACAAAATTAGACGGATCGCAATGAGTTGGTTTTACCGTATTTACCATTTTGCCCTAAAGTGCATTGTTATTTTTATCGGGATCCCGAACCCCAAATTACATCAGGGAAAAACGGGGTTGTTAGAAGCCATTAAGGCGCTGGGGTTAAAAAGTGGAGATAACGTCTTAGTCGTGACCGACCAAGTGCTGCTCAAACTCAACTTGCATCAGGTTGTGGAAAACACGCTACGTGAGTCAGAGTTAGTCACGCATTATTACGCAGATGTTTTACCCAACCCAACCATAGCAAACGTCGAAGATGGTCTAAAGGTCTACCAACAGCATCAATGTAAAGCAATTATCGCACTTGGTGGCGGCTCGGTACTCGACACGGGAAAGTTGATCGGTGCTCGGGCTGTCAAGCCGAACAAACCAGTGACAAAGCTCAAAGGGTTATTTAAAGTCTTAAAACGCCTACCGCCGAATATCGCGATCCCAACAACAGCAGGGACCGGCTCGGAGACCACCGTTGCCGCCGTCGTCAACGATCCTAGCAACCACGCCAAATATGCCGCGACTGATTTTTGTTTAGTGCCACACCATGCCGTGTTATTACCGGAATTAACCACAAGTATGCCCGCACATATCACCGCGACTACAGCAATTGATGCACTAACCCACGCCATTGAGGCACTACTGAGCATTAACTGTCTTAAGTTTAGCCGCGAACGTGCTCTTGAGGCCTGTAGAGCTATCTTTGAATATTTACCCAAAGCGCAACAAGATCCACAAAACTTAGAAGCAAGGGCGCAACTACTACTCGCTTCCCATTACGCAGGACAAGCTTTTACCAGAACCTCTGTCGGCTACGTGCATGCAATCTCACACCAATTGAGCGCTCAATATGGTACGCCGCACGGGCTTGCCAATGCGGTGTTACTCATGCCCGTGCTAACCTGGTATGGCGAGCGCATTAACCAGCAACTCGCGCTCATCGCCAGATACTGTGGATTAACCTCGTTAGACTATCCCGTCGAGCGCCAAGCAGATGATCTTTTAGAGCACATTGAGCGCTTATTGCTTGATTTACATATCCAAACCACGCTCACCGAAGTATTCCCTGATGATGCGGCGCTACTCGCAGAGCTGGCGTTAAAAGAAGCACATCCGGCTTATCCGGTGCCCCATTTTATGGATCCCAGTGCCTGCCAGCGCATTATAAAAGGTATCGCTCCGACGCCTTAATAAGCACTCAGTTTAGTGTTCAGATCCAAAGAAGATTAAAATAACTCTTATCTTTTCAAAACCTTACTGCCAAATATAAGTAAAAGCACTAAAAACATAAAATCCATTAACGAATGTTTAAAGACAGCAAACGCAAATAAAAACAATTCTCAATGATAATTTTTGATGCTAGTATGCGCGACTTTTGAAAAGCAAACTGGTGTATTTTGGAACATTATTACTCAGAAGTATTAAGTTATATCGCTCGTTCAGTGGGGTGCAAAGATAAGGCTCAAAATATAGTTCAAGAGGCATATACCCGAATACTGAGTTATAAAAACAGCAATCCAAAGCAGGATAACACGCAAGAGCGCGCACTATTTTTCAAAGCCGCGAAGAACATTGTGATTGATCAGTATCGCAAAAATCAAACCGTTGCTGAGCCCGACGACTTCGAATTAGTCGCACCAAGTTATTATGAGCCCGAGGCTAAGCTTGCAAGTCAACAACAACTGGCATTACTTAACCAAAGTATCGACTCCTTACCTCTAAAAACCAAGCAAGCATTTGTGCTCTATAAATTTAGAAACTTAAGCCAGCCACAAATAGCAGAGCAAATGGGAATATCTGTCAGCATGGTCGAAAAACACTTGGCAACTGCCATGCTCGCTTGCCGTAACGCATTACAAAAACAATAAGAGAATCGCAATGGACCGTCATAATGTATCAATACAACAGCAAGTAAACCACTGGCTGGAACTCGAAAGGCAAGGACTCAATAAAGCGCAGCAGCAAGCGCTCAATCGTTGGCTTGGTGAAAGCCGTGCGCACCAAACAGCCTATCAAGAAAGTAAACAGGTTGAGCGACTGTTATCGCAATTTTCAGAGCAAGACATTGCACAATTAGAGAATCCAGTTACACACTCTAAGCTTAAATCAAAGACAACTCAGCGGTACTTCGCCATTGCTGCATGTTTTGCACTTTTTGCGTTGAGTTTCTTTGGCTATCAAACTTGGTTCTTTCAAATTGACAACGACAACTTCCACGCCAGCTATCAGTCAACACGAGGCGAATTGCGCACTATCTCACTGCCCGATAACTCTCTATTGACCTTAGATGCCAAAACTTCCCTCGCGATTGATTTTGATGGCAATCGGCGCAGTAATAAGCTACTCAGTGGACGCGTATTGTTTGATGTTGCCAGCGACAAAAGCCGACCATTTGTTATTAGTGCCGGCAGCACAAAAATTACCGTATTAGGTACCCGCTTTTCCGTGGATAAAAAAGCCAATAGCATTCGCATTGTGGTGGACCATGGTCGTGTAAACGTGCAAAGCCAACATCAGCAAATAGAACTGAGAAAAGGTCAAATGGCGGTTGTGGATAGTGACGGCATTACTAAGACTGAGTTTGATCCAAACCTCAATCTCGTCGATGCATTTAAGCAAGGGCGACTCGTGTTCGACAATGCGCCACTCAGTGAAGTATTTGAGGAATTTAAGCGACATCATGCGATAAGTTACACCTTAACCGCTCAATCAACTGAGCAATTGGTAATTTCGGGTACTTTTTTAGCATCAGAGCTCGAAAGCTTTTTAAACTTATTACCACACGCCCTGCCAGTAGAAGTTAAAAATACTAATAATCATGTGGTTATAGTTAATTCTCGATGACAAGATAAAAATATTCAGATTTTTATTGAGGAGTTCTCATTCTCATTCGTTTTCATCTTAGGTAATTTATTTGGACGCATCATAATGAGAACTCGCACTGCTTTAAACACAAGACTCACTCCCTTAGCATTTGCACTCGGGCTTAGCCTGAGCCTGCCTGCAACCGCGCAGAGTCAAGTTGCTATATATCAATTTAATCTTGCGCAGCAACCTATTAGCCATACCTTAACGCAGGTAGCTGAGGCTGCGAGTATGAATCTAATTGCCGATGCGAAACTATTAAATGGCCTGCAAGCCCCAGCACTCAAAGGGGAGGTAAGTTTAACCGAGGCACTAGAGCGTACATTGAAAGGTAGTCCGCTAACGGCGAGTATTATCGACAATAACATCGTTATTAAAGCGGCGATTAGCGAGTTAACGCCAGCAAAAGGCCAATCCAATAACACTCAGGCTAAGCACAAGCAAACACCAAATCCGCAAGATAATATTGAAGTCATCACTGTCAAAGGCGATAAACTCAATCTTAATCGTGAACAGATTGCTCGAACCAAAGGTTTATCTAACTCGGATATTTTCTCAACGTTTTCAGGTATAGAGGCAAACAATATTCGAAACGAAGCTGGTGCGCTTGATATCGGTATTCGTGGAGTCCAAGGCGAAGGACGAGTACCAATTTTCATCGATGGCAGTTTGCAATCAACGCACACAAACCGCGGCTATATGGGCTCGTCGGATAGAACCTATATCGATTCAAACCTGATAAGCTCGGTCAATGTTGAAAAAGGCGCATCGGCCAAAGCATCACCATTTGGCTCTGGCGCAATCGGCGGAACAGTCAATATCCGCACCTTAGGCACGCAAGATATTCTCCAAGATGGTAAGCGTTATGGCGCTTTGGTTAAGGTTAATACGCATAACAACAATAGAACACCTGAAGTACCTGAAAGCTTTGGCCTGCAAAGTTATTACGAGGTAAGCAACCACAATGACACGCTCGATTTTGCAGGCGGTGGATTTACGCTAGCAACCGCCTACCAACAGGATAACTTACAAGCGGTGCTGGCTTACAGTAAGAAAAAGGTCGGTAACTACTTTGCCGGAAAAAATGGCTTTAACGATTTCGTTGAGTCTAAAGAGTACATTCGCTGGGTGCCTTCAACCGAGCATGGAAAACAGTATGATGAAGTCACAGAAGTCATTCTGATCCCACCACCCGTTAACCAAAATGGCGAAGTCGTCAATACAAGCTTTGAAAGCGACTCATATCTTGCCAAACTAACTTATGCATTTACGGACGAACAATCATTAGAGGTGAACACACGTTACCATAAACAAGAAGCAGGAGAAATGCTGGCCACCTACTGGTACAAACAAAGAGCCGGCGACACCAAGTTTTGGAAGGTGATCGATGAGCATGGCCAAGAGCAATGGATGTCCGAAGAAATTCCTGAAGGCGTAGAAACTATGCCGCAGTGGGCTCCGGGCTCTGCTCTGGTCAATAGTACTAGCGCACTATACCGCTTTTTACCAAGTAATAACTCATTAGTCGACCTCAGTGTTAACGTTTGGCGTACCAGCGCGAGGTTACAACAGTACAATGCCCTTGGCAGTAACCTAGGTGAAAATGCAGGGCAATACTTCCACCGTTTTAACAACAAACGCCACGGGGTAAGTGTATTTAATACCTCCGCATTATCGCTTGCAAATACGCCTGTGACATTGACGTACGGGCTATCTTGGCAGGCTGAAGAGTTGTCGCCTCATAGAGACTGGAAAAACAACTTTAAGCGCCCATGGCACTCTGATGATTTCAAATTAAAGTCAACTTCACGACACGGTAAGCAAACAAAACGAGCGTTATTTGCCAATGCCAATATCGATCTTGCACCAGTAGAGCTTGCACTGAACGTAAACCTTCACGACTCGGTGAATGAGGACTATCAAACAGGAGAAAAGCTTACATTTGATGCTAAAGCCGATGTGACCGTACAAGCAAATTATCAACTGCTTGATAATACTGCCATTAAAGCCAAATATAGCAACGCATATCGTATGCCAAACCTGTACGAAACAACGGTTTCTAATGAGGTGTTTTCTTACTCCAGTGATTACCCGATCACCCCCGAAAAAACGAAATCGTATGATATTGGTTTTGAGAGTGATTTTAGCAACTTACTCAATCACGGGGATAAGCTAATTATCTCGGCGGAGTACTTCTACACTAATATTGAAAGTATGTTGGCTACGGGCTTCTTACCTAAACCCGATGCACCTTCATGGGATCAAAAGTTCACTTTTACCAACTATGATAAGTTTGAACTGCCTGGCACGGAATTTGGTCTTCATTACCAAAGCGACTTATTTTACAGCAGGCTATCTTACACAAAGTACACCGACGTCAAAATGTGCTCGCGCTTAATGGCTGAAGCTGTAGGTGTCGATACTTGTAATTCCACTGGCTTCGCGGGGAGTTTAACACCGCTTCGTGTGCCGCCTGAAAAAAGCTATATCGCAACGCTTGGTATGACACTCTTTAACGACACAATTGATACGGGTTTTACTTACAAAAAGCACTCTGAGAAACATCATCCAGGTGGCTTTTTGGCAGGGACTGGGGTAACTGCACTTGAGTATATTCCAGCAGGCTATCAGCTCGACTTTTACCTTGATTATATCTTTAGCGACAGCATCAAAGGCAACCTAGCGATCACCAACTTGACCGATCAGTATAAGGTTTCAACCGGCTCAATCGTTGCGATGCCTGAACCTGGCCAAACCATTTCAATTGGCTTAGAACTCAAACTTTAATAAACACTTACGCGCTGTACTTTTGCTTAAAGACAGCGCTATATTTTTACATCACCTTGGAGCATCAATGACTACCGTTACCTCTGCACCTTCTCGAGCGCAAAACTTAAAACATGCAACTGCAGATACCCACGACAATGTAGACAAATCTATTATGGCGCAAGACCCATTCGCCAATACACAAAGCTATCTCGATTTCTTACGACTACAGTTTTATTTTTTAAAAGATGTGAGCGCCCTATATGAACATCCAGAGTTGTTAGCGCTTATTCCTGATTTGGCCGCGCGTCGCCGCTTAGGTTTGCTTGAACAAGACTTTATCGACCTTGAAACCACCATCCCTGATCCCTATTTAAGGCCAGAAGTAAGCAGCAATACCGATGTCGCTTCGGCACTCGGCTGGCTATATGTAGTCGAGGGCTCAAAGGTAGGTGCAGCCATGCTGGGTAAACAAGTTGGGGCCAAGCTCAATTTTGATGCGCAGCACGGCGCTCGATATCTAGCAGGTCCAGGAGCTGGTCGTGGCAGCGCTTGGCGAGAGCTTGTGCAAATCATAGACTCAATTGAACTAAGCGAACAGCAAGAACAAGCGCTAATTGAAGGTGCTCGCCAGGCGTTCACCCGTTTCCAAGCATTCCAGGCACACGTTTATTCATGATGTTTAAAGCCGCCTTAGCCAACTATAAAAAAATAGCCCTACTGCTATGCGGATACCTATTTGTAGCCCTCGGTGTTATTGGTATTGTTTTGCCCGTCATGCCAACCACTGTATTTTTTATTCTGGCTTTGGCGTGCTTTTCAAAAGCTTCTCCTAAGCTGGCCTTGTGGCTGCTAAATCACCCAAGGTTCGGCGCTTCATTAACGCAATGGAAGCAATATAAGGTTATTCCACTTAAGGCCAAAATCATGGCAACACTGGGCATGGCTGCAAGTTATGCTTTACTTATTTTGCTCTCCCCAGCGGCTTGGCTGGCCTGTGTAGTTGGCAGTATAAAGATCGCAGTGATGTCTTATATTTATTCCAGACCATCAAAGCGTTACTAAGTAACCTGTGCTTCGGATAATTAATGCCTTTCTAGCAAACAGTTTTAGCGCTAACTGCGTTAAAAACTTCTTATCTAGAGTAACTAAATAGCAAAGTTTCCACCTTGCCTACATGGATGCAGATACCTTGGCGATTGCAGGACGCGTTAGAGGGTGTTATCGACAAGGTTTCTCGCCTCAAAATAGATTACTAAATTCAGCGAATTGGCACTATTTGCAAGCCAAGTTTTACTCTATATTACGCCGTGTTCTAGACGCTTAATTAAACTTGAAACCTGCGCAACACCTTCATTGTTCACAAATAGGCTAAGCGGTTTTCTTCCGTTAAGCCATATCGCTGGATTATTCACAAAGAAGATAACAGAATCCCAATCTCCTTCGAAAAGCGTCAAAGCTTCATCAAGCACCATTATCATCTTATAAAAACGCTGGCTCTGTGAGCGAGAAAACTTATTATTCTGCGCGATTTCTATCAAACTTGATGGTGATATACCCATCGCCTTCGCTAAATCAAACTTATCAAGCTTTAGCGATAAGGCAAGATCGGTAAAAATGGAGAACGGAATACTGTCTTCCAGACGTTTGTTGGGATTCACTTCGCTCGTTAAGCCAATCTCATTTAATATTGTTTGGAAACTATTTGTTGCTGGACTACGATGCTGCATATACACCCCAAATCAAATAATGCGGATGAATATAACAGAAATATTAACAAGCACAACCCATTCTTTAACCAATATTATGCAATAGAACAAACTAAATTACACTTCCGATAATATTAAGATTGTTATTCCAAAGTTTCAATAGCGCATACTATCCATATGTCTTTTAAGAATAAGCAACATGACTAAATATAAAGTTAATTTAGAGAACGCCTCACAATTTAAATCTCTCCACGAGAGTGGCTAGGCGATGCGAGAAGCTACTGAGCGACTCGCTGCCTTTCGCCAAGCTTTGCATCGCCT
Organism: Pseudoalteromonas sp. OANN1; assembly: GCF_024124685.1. Classification (NCBI taxonomy): domain Bacteria; kingdom Pseudomonadati; phylum Pseudomonadota; class Gammaproteobacteria; order Alteromonadales; family Pseudoalteromonadaceae; genus Pseudoalteromonas; species Pseudoalteromonas sp. OANN1. Next base: position 51,832 of record NZ_JAMXSE010000006.1, on the reverse strand, counting down.
GAGCATTATCGTTTGCGGTACTTTGCGCATCTAGCATCACCTGCTCAATTTGCTGACAATCCGTCGCTTGGTGATCAGCTGCTTGGCTCACTTCTTCACTTAACTGCGTAACCTGTAAAATAGCATTGGCAATTTCATCCATGGCACTGGCTAGTGCCTCACTTTGTTTAACACATGAGGCAACATCACGCTGGCCGGAATTGATGGCCTCAGAGGCGGTATGTGTATCTTGTCTCAGTGCTGCGATCATTTGGTTAATTTCGTTGGTCGACTCTTGCGTCCTAGACGCAAGCGTTCTAACCTCATCGGCGACTACAGCAAACCCTCTTCCCTGCTCACCTGCGCGGGCTGCTTCTATTGCTGCGTTTAACGCCAACAGATTGGTTTGCTCAGCGATAGATACAATGGTATCCAAGATACTGCCGATGTTTTCGCTATGTGTGGTCAATTTGCTCATACTCTCTACCGCTTCACTCATACGAGTGCTGAGCGATAGAATATGTTGTTTGTTGTCTTGCGTGTATTTACTGACCTCTGTTTTATGCTGGTTAGCGGTATGGATGCTCGCGAGGCTTTCTGACGAACGCTCGGAAACCGCCAAAGCGCTAGCTGAAATACTTTGCGCTAAGCGATTGGCATTATCCATGCGGCGCATTTGCTCGGTCGCATTATTGGCTATTTGTTTACTTTCGCTTAATGATGATTCCGATAGTCCTTCTAACTCATGAACTTGGTTATTGATTGACTCTAGCAAAGCACGAAGATTGTCTTTAACCTGATTGATATTATCAATTAACTGACCAAATTCATCATCACTGCGCTTACTCATTTGTTTCGAAAAGTCTCCAGCAGCAAGGTATTTGAGCATTTTATTCACCGCAGCCAACGGCCCAAGCATTGCCCGGCTGGTTGAAACCGAGATAAACGCACCTAAAGCAATAAAGACAATTACCAATAAAATGGCGGTATTTTGCGCTCGCTCGATAAGGGTTTCAGCATTATTTTGAGAACGATTAAACGCCGCATTAGCGCTTTGCTGCATTTTCTCAAGCTCAGTTAAAATGGCAAACGCATGCTGCTCTGACTGCTTGTATAACATCGCCGCTTGTTGCTGCTGACGCAGTTTCTCTTGTACCGCAACATAAAGATGACCAGGCTCACCCAGCTTTTCTCTGAGCTTAGTCATACCCTCACTAAACTGATTTAACAAATCATCTGCATCCATGCCATAGGCTTGGCGCTTCAAAAACGTTAAGTTATTTTCAATATTATCTAACAAGAACAGCATGTCTTGCTGATGTTGCTCTACTTGCTCGAGGGTTAATCCGCTGATCCGCTGACTGTTGTTTTCCAAGGTAAACAACATGTCGTCAATACGAACGCCGGTGCCGACCATTTCTTCCAACTGCCGTGTTTTGTCTGTCTCGATTAACTCAAGATCCAGCATGGCATTGCTGGCCTGTTCTTTATCCTGTTTCAGTGCTTGATATTGTGATTGGATCCGTTGCTGCGCTTGTACAACATCAGCCTTGGCCTGCAACATTTGTTCTGCGGCACGACTGAGCTGCTCACCCAGCGCCAGAGTTTGCTTTAATGGTGTGACAAATTCAGGCATGGCTTGCGTCAATGACGTTAAGTGTTGCTGACGCTCAACATACAGTTGCTGCTGTGTGGTAAATTGCTGTCGAGCCCGATTAATATCTTGCTCGCTTTCGAGGGTATAAGCTTGGGAAATCAATTTGCTGAGCTTAAGCTGCTCAAGTTGCAAGGCGTCAGCACTGCGCTGAATAGGCAAAGTGACTTGCCCCATATTTTGATTAGCAGACTTTATTTGCGCCAATGCTAAATAGGCAAGCACGCACGCAAGTAACAGCAGCACGCCTAATGCACTAAAGCCTAAAGTAATTTTTTGTTTTATTGTTAGTTTACTTAGCATAATGTCATTGCTCTATTTTGAGTAAACAAACTATGTTACAAACGAGATAAAAAACCAAGTAAATACTCTAAAAATTACCAACATACCTTTTAAAAAGGTAGCTTCAAATTTGCGGTTTTGCTTACTTAGTTTTTGATTTTATTTTTAGTTTTAACGATCATAACAGTTAGAAGATGTATTATTTAAGAGCATAACAAGATGAGAGAAACCGCAATCAACGAAGCAAAGGCCTTATGCCAAAGCCATAGGAGCGCATTTTTATCTACCTTCTCTAACAATCAAAAAGGCTTTCCTTTTTCTTCTATCGCTCAGTATGTTTTTCTTGAAGATAATCACTTTTACTTCTTTATTAGTGATATCGCCCAGCACACCAAGAATTTAGCCAAACACCCAGCACTTTCGTTTATGGTGCTTGGTGATGGCGCGGTTGAAGATGTTGAAAATCCGCGAGTTACTATTCTTGGGCATGCACACAAACTACCAAGAGTGGATAGCGAAAACCTGATTGCACAATTCGTAATAAAGCACGAAAAAGCTCAGCAATATGCCATGCTCGGTGACTTTCACCTATGGCGAATTGAAGTGGCTAGGGTTCGATATGTAGGCGGTTTTGGCCGTGCATTTTGGCTAGAAAAGCAGGAGTGGTACTAAACTGCAAAAGCGTGTTCATACTCACTTTCTCGTCCATGCGGTTGCGATTGATTGGTCATGTCAGCCAAGGTTTTGCGCCAGAAACCGCACGAACTTTCAATCTTATCTTGCATACGCACTTTCCAACGGCCTTTGTATACCGACCAAATGTGTGCCATAAACTCAGTGGCGTAACGCTTTCTGCGCTCGGCAGGAGTAATATAAAGCGCACTGACTTCAAACTCTCGGCGGTTTGAAATACCAATTACGGTAAAGCCAACCAGCTTACCATCTGCATAAAAAAGATAGGCGATATTGGTTGCGCTACACAGTTCAAACGAGCCCACTTGCTTTTGATAATGACTCGCTTCTAGCAAATGTGTAAAAGTCTGCTCACTGTATTTATCAACTCGAATTAACTCTAGTTCAACCACTTTTTTAATCTCCCGCTTGGTGTACGGTTGATCATGCTTAAAGTTTGTGGGCGAATTGTGAAGTTTAAAAAAAACACCAATAAAGTATTTTAACAATTTAATTTTATTTGAATTTTAGCGGCTTGACCTTTAACCAAATTTCCAGCGCAATCACCTTTTCACTTGGCGAGCCTTCATTTTCTTGTGAAATTACTTCCGGATAATGTTCTATTAAGGGCGCATCTTCTGGCTCGTATCCGCTTTGTGGCAGCCACTTGGCGAAAATATCTAATTGGAAACTCAACAAGTCTTTAATTGCTCCACGGTAATCAAAAATTGCGTATATTCCCGCGCTGAGCACATTGAATTTATATGGCCGAGTCACCGCAGATTTTAACTCATCGTTAATCACAATTGCGCCATCGTAACGCGCTTTATCTAGTGGCGTAAAAACGGGATTATCATGACCAAAACCAAACTTTTGTACTTGGCTATAATCCAGTCCGTGTGCACTAGCCCACGCTGCAAGCTGCTGCCAACAGGCGCTTATTCCTTGCAATTGGTAGCCTTGTGACGCGCGTAAAGTACATAAGGATAGCTGTGAAATAGAGTGTAGTTTAACCGGCTGAATAACACTGTGTCGCTCAGCTCTTAAAGCGTGTATCCGGGTAAGTTGTGTCGTGTTAAGTGCCGGCTCAATGTTATTTTTTGCCACCGGCTTACGTAGTTGTTCTGTTTTTCGCACACTTGAAGGAGTCACACCAAAGTGCTCTTTAAATGCTCGCGAAAAGTTTGCACTGCCAGAAAAACCAAACTGTAGCGCAATATCTGTCACACTGTACTCTTCGGCTAGCAACAGCATATTGGCCGCGCGCTCCAACCTCACGCGATTAGTGTACTGGCTCAAAGATTCACCAATCACAGCTGCAAAAATGCGCTGGAAATGAAACTTAGAAAAATGGCTCAGGCTCGCCGCTTGCTGTAATGAAAGCGGCGACTCTGGATTGCTATGCACCCATTCAATGACAGGTTGTAACCGCCCTAAATATATCTCTTCAGCGCTTAACTTTTGCTCAGTTGATTGATGCAAGCTGTATCTCTCCCGATTGGCTCTTAGCTTGTTGATAGTGCCGCCAACACAGTTTAAGTGTTAACCCTGCCGCTATAAAATCGGCCCCTACAAGTGCCATAAATACACCATTTAAGCCAAAGTAGTGCGGTGCAATAACGATTAATGGAACTAGAATAAACATCACCTTCAAGGCGCTGTAAAAACAAGCGCGTTTGGCATCACCTTTTGCTTGATAAAATCCAGACGCTAAAATTACCACGCCAAACAGCGGCATCCCCCAAAGTGCTGAGCGAAAAACGCGCTCTCCTATTTCGAGAAATTCACTCGCCTCGGTAAACAGGCTCAGCCATAGCCTCGGCAATCCCATCAACCCTAGCGTCAATAACAGCACAAATCCTGTCATACCTAAAAAAGCAATACGCGTACACGCTCTTACTCGCCCACTATGTCCTGCCGCTAAGTTATAGCCGACGATAGTTTGAAATGCGATCAACATTGCAATCGCGGGTAGAATTGCGAAATTAATAATACGTCCCAGCATGCCGTGGGCTACTACCCAATTTTCGTTTGCAAAAGACAACAGCAGCCAGTTAACCACCGCAGTTTGCACGCCAAGGCAAAATTGCGTGATTAAGATAGGCATACCGATTGCGAGGATCGGTAGCCAAGCACGAGGTTTCCAACACACCTTAATCGCAAGCAAGTCAGTACGCTTTCTTTTGAGCTGAAGCGCAATAACCAAAGCCCCCAATTGCGCTGCGATTGTCGCATATGCCGCACCTGCAACCCCCAAACCAAATTGCGCGATAAATAGATAATCAAGCAGTATATTGAACACAGCCGAGACTAATAACAACAGCATCATCAACTGCGGTTTACCCTGACCACGGAACATATCAGCCACAATTGGCAATAAAACTCCGCTAATGGCACAAAGATATAACGGCTGTAAGTAGCTAAGCGCATCCTTTACAAAAACCGCTTCCACTTGCAAAAGTGATAAAAGCTCAAGTGGATAAAGCCAACCAAGTATCAAGAATACCACGCTAACTATACCGCCAATTATCAGTCCATGACCGATAACCTCCGCGGCTTTATCCATTTGCTTTGCACCGATTAATCTTGTAATTGTGGCCGCCATACCTGCAGATACCATAGCGGTTAGCGCTATCATTAACACTTGCAGCGGGTAAACCATGGCCACAGCGCCAAATGCCATCTCTGACACATAGCGACTAATAAACCAGCCGTCGACCAAGGCATATAAACCCACAACGAGTAAACCGATACAAATGGGAATACAGGTTCGAATAAACAGCGCTAATATGGGCATCTCGGCGAGCTGCACAAGCCCTAATTGATTTTTATCTTTCATGTAAACTAATCCTCAGTTGCCATAACATGGCAAGATAAAACTACTTATATGGAGAGGTTACAAATTCCAAACAAAGATAAATATTCAAATATTGCGAAGTTGATGAAATTGACGCACAAAAACCGGCATAACAAAAAATCCCGCTACGATAACATTCTTTTACAACTCTATTTTGTTCCTAAGTTAGTATATTTTGTAACCTCTACTTCTTTGATTCACTTTTGAAAGGATTTTACTATGCGTTTAGGATTAACTATTGCGGTTGCAACTATTACCCTACTAACTGGTTGCGGTGGCTCTTCAACTGACTTACAAGACCAAGCACCACCCCCCAAAACGGTCACGCCACCACCCTCTCCCACAGAAAACAAACTCAATATCACGGCACTGGACCAAAACAATCATGTTTACTCGAGCAGCTTGGGTTACACCACGACTTTGGAGCGCGTCTTCAACTTAAAAGACAACAAACTATTAGTGCTCGGAGAAACATCAAGTGTTGAAGAACTAGGTAATAAAGAAGGTTTTTATGCGATCACGAACCTAGATGGCCAAACTTATCAATATGAACAAACGCAAGAAGGATTTGTTGATGCCTGTGTTTTTGACTCAGGAGAATATGCCATAGGCCGATTTAAACGTGAAGATACTGATCAGTTCAGTGTACAACTTGAACGCTACGATGGCTCTGGGACTTTGCTACAAAGTGCTGAAATGAAGGCGTTATCAATGGACGTTAAATATGATATCCCAGCTGATAAGAGTGCTTGGCTTAAAAAGCCATTCACTATTATTCCGACAGACAATCCATTGAGTGAAATTCCATACACGCAAACTAGCATTACATGGTGGCGCTTTAACAATGTAAAATTCTCCTGCCATGACAACAACTTGTACGTCAGTTATAACAACGGAGGTCAAAAGATTGCGAAATACGACGTAAACCTCCAACTTAAGTGGCAAAAGCTGATTGATATTCGTTACTGGGCTAACAGCTCGCGTGCTTCTGAAGCAATTGAAATGGCGCTCTCTGAGAACGGATTTTTATACACAGTGCAAAATATTAGTACTGATGCAATTCCTGCCTACAATCATAAATTTTCGACCAACCATGCGATACCCGATAACACGGATCAAAGTGCGATGCACATGATTGTAAAAACCTTTAATGTAGACGGTGAACAACTCAATGAACAATTTATCAGTGATACTGACTCATCGTTAGTGGAGGGTGTTCAAGTACATCAAGACAGTGTATTTGTTGGTGTATCGGCACGTCGCAGCAAAACGGGTAGAACAAGATATTCAAGCGAATGGGATATTGGTTTAGTAAAAGTTTACCATGGTGAAAGGGCTGCCGAGCGTTATTGGTATGACTTAGATAAAGAAGATGTGCTACGTGGAGTAAATATCAGCAACGGCACATTATTTGTGTACGGCCATACTGGTGGTGTACAAGTGGACACAAATAGCTGGGTTGAACATAGCAAGGCGTTTATTGGGGAAATCAACCTTGAAAACCTAGCCGATATTGCTGTTGAAACCACTAGCACCGCACGTTCCGCCAGTTTCCAAGACTTAACCATTCAAAATGGCGTGTTAAGCGCTGTGGGACTTGAGAATGCGCCCATGACACATTCTACTGATATCTCTATGGCGGGTCTGTTCATTAAAAAAACACTCGACGATTAGACCTGCCAAGTGGTGATAACGACCAAGTTATCACCACTTATTATTAACGCGAAAGCAAAGTAACCACAGCTTGAGCCCCTTTATTGTCCGATAAATTCGCTAAATGCAATTCCCCTTGCTGATTACGAATAAGCTCCCGGCTCAACACCAAGCCGATACCCGAGCCATTTGGTTTAGTGGAATAAAATGGTACAAAAAGGTTATCTGGATTGGCGATACCAGCGCCGTTATCTTCTAGGGTAAAGCGCCAATTTTTTGGTCTATCTATGGTTAGTGTTATGCCATCATTCCCCGCAGATTGATTTGCTTGCTCAGCATTATTGACAAGGTTGATCATAGCCTGCGTTAGCTGAGCTTCATCACAATAAACCAAGCCCTTATTAAGCGCCTTTATCTCAACACTGGGAAATAAAGCTTGCCAGCGCGATACCAGCAACTCCACCTCAATGTTTTGCATATCAACGGGTGGAAGCTGCGCTACTTGTGCGTAGTTTGCAACAAATTGCTGTAAATGAGCTGCACGACTTTCTATTACACCGAGCATAGTTTGCTGCATCTCAGGTGAAATGATATTGCCATCTTGTTGCAGGGATTGCGCCATTGAGTACACCGGAGTTAAGGCGTTTCGCACTTCATGATTGAGTACCGATAGTAGCTTTTGCCATACCTGCTTTTCATTATCTCGCAGCGCTTGCTCCACCGAGAAAAACACCAATAATTGATAGGCTCGCTGCCCCCGATATAGTTTATGAGCCGCAATGCTAAATCGAGAGATGTGCTGCGTATGCTGCCATTGTTCATCCACATACTGAAGCGCCAGAGCTTTAGCATGTGCACCATGTAACACCTGTTCTGGATACACTGTATTCATGGCATGATTGGCAAAATACACATGATGATGCGCATCAAGTACCACAATTGGCAGGGTGAGTTCGCTCATAAAATTAAATACAAAAGCTTCATTCTGACCATATTCTTGACGCTTTTGCTGTAATCGCTTGGCAGCTTCTTTGAGCTCAGCCTTGAGCAATTCAACCCGACCCTTGCGGTATTGCGCTAACTGCCATACACCAAACTCCTCGTTGGTTACACCATCCAACTGGACAGCCAAATTTTCAAGCACCTGCATTACTGCCCGATAACCGTAACTCAGTGCGAATACAGAGGGGATCATCACACCGAGCAACAAAGTGATTGCACTTAACAGCGTAAGCTCAAAATAGCAGATCATCCCAAGCGCGAGCATAGTAAGTGTGCTTATAGGTATCGCAAAGCCCACCAATAACTTATGCTCAAGTGATGCCAGCTTAGCCATCAAGCTCTGCCTTTGGGCTAATATCATGCTTTTCTAGGCGTCGATAAATTGCAGATTTACTCAAGCCCAAAAACTCTCCAGCGGCCACTACATTGCCATCGAAATGGCGGATCGCTCTTGCAATCATGCGTTTTTCGGCTTCTTCAAGGCTCAAAAGTGGGATCTCTTGCTCTGGTACACCTTCCTCAAGCTCAATATCATCCGCAGTTATTTCAGGCTGAAGTCCTAAGATCACCGCTCGTTCAATGACATGAGATAGCTCACGAATATTGCCAGGCCAGCTGTAACTTAATAATTTGTCTAGCGCCGCAGTGGTTAGCGTGCGCTCCCGTCCGGTATCATTACCATGGCACCTAGTGTGTTTCGTTAAAAAATGGGCAGCTAAGTTTGGCAGCTCTGCTAATCTCGCTCTGAGTGGCGGTACCTTTAGCACCACCGTATTTAAGCGATAAAGTAAGTCCTGACGAAACTGCCCTGCGTTAATCGCTTCTGACAAATCCGTATTAGTGGCAGAAACAATCCGCGCGTTACTGCGGCGCGTTTCAGAATCTCCCACGACTTCATATTCACCCGTTTCGAGCACGCGTAATAGCTTACCCTGAAGTGGCAGCGGCAAGCTGCCGATTTCATCTAAAAACAAAGTGCCATTTTCAGCCATTTCAAACCGCCCAGTGCGGTTTGCTTTTGCATCGGTGAATGCGCCTTTACGATGGCCAAATAACTCACTTTCAAATAATTCTGTTGGAATAGCGGCCATATTTACGCTCACAAAAGCGTGCTCAGAGCGACTGCTAGTATCATGAATATATTTAGCCAACTGACTTTTTCCGCAGCCATTTTCTCCCAAAATAAGCACATTGGCATTGGTTTTTGCAACGCGCTGAGCTTGCTGAAATAACTGAGTGGTTGCGTTATTGCCTGCGTGTGGTTCATGTGATGACGATAGCGCTTCAGCACTTTTGGTGTAGCGTCTAACAGTGTTCAGCAGTCGCTGGTTTTGCCAAGGTTTTTCAATAAGGTCACATGCGCCCAGCTGCATTGCTTGGACCGCAAGCTCAACTTTGGCCCATGCGGTAATAACCACCACAGGCACACTTATTTGCGCTTGTCTCAGCCAACTAAGAAATTGCAGTCCTTCTTTTCCTGAGGTGGTATCTCTATTGAAGTTCATATCAAGCAAAATAAGCGCAACAGGCTGCTCTGATAACAAAGCTTTGGCTTCATCTGGGTGTGCAGCTTCAAGGCTCATAAAACCATGACTTTGTAGCACTATGGTGGCTGACATTCGCACGTCAGGGTTGTCGTCGATGATTAAAACTGGCGTCATCACTTCCTACTCATATTTTGTATGGGCTTACGCCCAAACTTTAATGTTTTAATGCACGCATTGGTGTCGAGTTTATTAACTGTCTCATTGGGTAAATCGCCGTGGCTAACGCAAAAGCCAACATGGTAACAATCACCACAAGCAACCAGCTAGATTTTGCCAACAACCAATCTGACGAAACACTCATATAAAATCCCGCAACAACCATAATGGCAGCCAACATCGCCACTAGCATCGGCGCGATGGTATCTGACAATAACAACCGAGATAAGCGGTGTCTTTTGGCACCAAGTGCCATTCGCATCCCAAACTCGTAGCGTCTTTGTTGAAAGCTATAGTTAAGCACGCCATATATGCCCACCCCAGATAACAATAAACAAAAACCACAAAGCGCAAAGCTTAGCAATAAAGTCAAACGCTCCAAATAGGTAATGCTTTGATATGTCTTTGTTAAGTTTGAAAAACGCCATATTCCCGCCTGACCATTCACGGTGCTGATGGCATTTTGGATCTGAGCGCGAGTAAGTGATGCTCCCGTCTCCATTTCTATCATAAATGGATAACCCAAAGGCAGCGCAGGTAGCCAAACCGCTTTACCTTGAAGCTCATGATGACGTTTAGGATGGTTGAAGTTTTTTGAAATACCTACGATTTCAGCAGGTACATCTGGGTTAAAAATAAAATACGTTTCACCAATCACATCACCGCCCGGTTTTAACGCCTGTGCCGCGGCTGAAGAGACAATAGCCTCTTCCTTTTCGCCTCGAATTGCAGCCTCGCTAAACGTGCGTCCTGCAACGAGTTCAAGCCCAGTTAATGCAAAATAATCCGCCCCAACGTTACCTCTAACCATGCTCGGTGTCCATTCACCCGCCATATCCTGCATAGCAACCACAGGGACATCGCTTTGTAATGGACTTTCTCCATGGGCGACGCCTAACACGCCCTGAATGTTAGCCAACGCGAGTTTGAATCCTTCAATATTGGCGTAACGCGCGGGAAATGGAGTGGGATCTGCGGGAATATGCAGCATCACGCTATACATATTGTCCAACTTTGTTCCGAGCGGTCTAAGCAAGGTATCGGCGCTTTTACATAGCACTAAGGTCGCCCCAAGCACCAGCACAGTGGTAAAAAACAGCTGTACCGCAACCAGTGTTTTTGTCGTCGTTGTGCGTACCGCTTTTACGCTACCCTTACCTGACGACTGCATGCTTTGCTTAAGTTGGCTAAAATCAATCATGCGTGAGGTGACAAACGCAAACAATAAAGCTAATAACAGTACGGTTAGGATAGCACTGAGCAGCACCGTGGTATCTAAGCTTAAAGTGTCAATCAGCGGCAAATAACCACTGGTGAGCGATTTAACTAACCTCAGCTCCCACGCGGCGATAAATAACCCCACCAGCACAGCGCTTGACACCAATAACAGCGCTTCTAGTAAGATTCCACGAAACAACAGCTTACGCTTTGCACCGAGCATAGCTTGTAAGGCCAGTTGCTGCTGGATGGTGTGAGCTCGAGAGATAAACAAATTACTTACATTAAAAATTGCGATGAGTACCAAGCATGACACACTCAACAATACGATAATGGCAAGCTTGTCATGTCCCGCCAGTTCTACGTCACGGTAGGAACGTACTATAGGTTCAATATCAAGTAACGCTTCGTCAGCCGATTTCCATTCGCTTTGGTACAGTTGAACAGTTTGATATAGCTGCTCTGCGAGGATATCCTGATCACTACTGGCTGGTAATATCGCCAGTAACTTCAAGTTATTTAGTCTGCTACTCCACGGATGATATTCGCCGCGCTGATCACCAAAAAATCGCTCGTCTTCTGAAAAACTAAGCCACAGCGCCCCATTTCCTTCACTTAAAAAGTAAGGATCAACATGCGTACGTGCAGCAACACCGACAATAGTGTACAGTCTGCCAACAATCCGCAGACTCTCCCCAAGCACCTTGTCATCACCATCGAAGTATTGTTGCCAAAGTTTATAGGAAATAATGACCTCTGGATTTTTCTGGCTAATGCTTTTCGTCGGCGTTAGGTATCGCCCCAGTGCTAGCGGCATTTTCACCATACTAAAATAATCCGAACTTGCAAAAGTCAGCGTAAGCTTTGGCCTGCCAGCTAGATTTTCAACCACATCGGAAAAGCTACTGATCAAAGCTCGCTTTTCATACATGGAGGGACTCTGATACCAGTTCAGCATATTTTGAAAGCTTTGCAGCCCTTCAGACATCCTATCTTGGTATACGTTTTTTTGTTCTACTACCACAAATCTTGATTCATCTTCAATCTCAAGCGGCTTAATAAAAAAGCCACTAAATAGACTCAATGCGACAAAAAAACAGCTTAACGCGAGTGCCAACGTCAGTACTAATGTGATACAAAAATTCGGCACCTGAAGCAAACTTTTAATTGCCAGCCCTAGTTGACGCCGAAATTGCAAAAACCCCATTACACCACCTCCGCAGCACAAATATCACGTTTTGCAACGCTTGATGAAACCTGTACCCCATCTAAAAGCTGAATTTGTCGCTTGGCATAACCTGCATAGCGAATATCGTGCGTCACCATGCAAATGGTTGTACCTTGTCTGTTTAACTCCCCCAGCAAGGCCATTACCGCATCACCATTTTTAGAATCGAGGTTTCCAGTTGGTTCATCAACTAATAAGATACTTGGCTCGCCTGCAAGCGCACGCGCAATAGCCACTCGCTGCTGCTGTCCACCAGATAGTTGGTTTGGTTTATGTTTTGCTCGGTGGGACATTTCAACTTGCTTAAGTGCGCCCATCACACGGCGCTCAATTTCGTCAGTCGCAAGCGCAGGCTCACGATATTGAAGCGGTAAAGCCACATTATCAAATACCGTTAACCCATCCAGTAGATTAAATGACTGAAAGACAAAACCGATATGCAAATTACGCAGCTCTGCTTGCGTATCTGCGTCTAGCGTACTGGTTTCTATATCTTGGATGCGATAGCTACCTGAAGTAATGTCATCTAATAGTCCAAGAATGCTCAATAAAGTGGATTTTCCCGATCCTGACGGGCCAGTTATTGCAACGTAATCGCCCGATTTTATTTCAAGGTTAATGTTACTAATGGCGTGAGTTTCAACATCCTCGCCAAAGAACACTTTACTCACATGATGTAATGCCAAAATTGTCTTGCCCATTTGTTCTTCCTTTACCGATTGAGTGATTTAATTGTTATTTTTTCTAGGTGCTGGTAGTCAGACATTTCTGACACCACCACTTGCTCACCGGATAAACCGCCTTCGAGTACTTCTATGGCATTGCCGGCTAGTTTACCAAACTTAAAACTTTTTTTGATAAGCATGTTGTTTTGTTTATCTAAAACAAATAATTGACTCTGAGATTGTGGAGTTGCACGCGGTGGCTTAATCAGTGAAAGTGCGGTAGTCTTTTTTGCTGTAAAAATTTGCCCTTCAACAGTCAAAAGTGGGCGAGCATTGCTTGGCAGCTCCCCAAGTAATGTGAGCTCTATCGCAATACGCCCGTCTTGTACGATGGGCACAATGCGGCTAACCTTAGCCTCAACCTGACCAACAAAGGTGTCTACTAGCGCTCGTTGACCTAAGATAATCTCGCTTGCTTCTCGCTCTGGCACCAGTAAGTCGGCTACCAAAGTTCGCTCACTACCCACCACAGCTAGCGCCTGCCCGCGTGTAATTGCTTGACCTTGACTGACATGTACTTGCTGCAACATGCCGCTGATCCCCGCTGTAACTTGTAATTGCTCCACCGCCTGAAGCGCGACCTGATAGCTCAGCTCATATTCTTTTAATAGCTCTAGCTCAATCTCAATTCTTTGCTTGTATAAAGCACTGGTTTGGCTAAGTTGCTGCTGAGCGAGTTTTACTCGCTCGCTTAACTGAGCGACCGTTAAGATTGAGCGCTGATGATCTAAGCTTGAAACTATGCCTTGAGTGACTAATTGGCGCTCAGCCTGCTCTCGCAATTTGGCATTTTCAAGCTCACTGCTGAGTAGAGTATTTTGCCCTTTCAATACAAGTCGCTCACTTTCTTGGCTTAGCCTTAATGCTTCAACATTGGCTTTTTGCCTAGCGAGTACTAGTCTTTCTCGGTGGAGTTGCTGAGTTAACTCAGGATTGGTTAACTGTAAAATAACGGTGTCTGGCTCTACCCTGCTGCCAGGAAGATGCAGTACGGTTTCAACTTGCGCTGCAAATGCAGTTGTGATCTCTCTACTGATCTTTGAGCGTAATCGGCCATAGCCTTTAACACTGAACTGTATCGGTCCGGATTGAATAGAGGCAAACTTGAGTGTTTCAACATCTAGCTGATGCCTGTCCGGTAAGAACAACATACCAAAGAGTATAATTAGGGTGACAGTCACAATTAATCGCCACCTAAAAGCCTTGACAGGTGGTTTTGTCAGAGTCGTTTTAATATCCATCGCTTCACTGTATTAATTTTTTATACGTAAAAGCGACATCTATGCCAAAGTTAACCTATTGATTTATTGTATTTTTTAATTTTTTGTTTGTGTTTCTTTCCCAACAGTGGGACTGTGACAGAGCTTTTCTGGGAATTTTTGAAGTAAATAATGAATTGGAAGTCTAGAAAGTAACTCTTAGTTACGCTTTAACTTGATCATAGTTAGAGGTGTACAACCGATGTAAGCTGCGCACCTATGATAGGTCGCGAAGTTTACAGCAAACTAGAGTGTCTTCCAGATCAAGATATTATCCCCGCGTCTAACACAACGCTGCACGACATCGCCGATATAGTGTTTTGCGCCTTCAGAGAATTGTTTATCTGCGTAGTAGCAAAACTTTGTTGAGTCGTAAGTTTTTGCTTGTTTGTTATTTACTTCAACATTATTCGCTTCAGCAGCAATTGAAAAAACAGGTGCTAATAGCAAAACTGAAAAAATATATTTTATCATTTTAATTTCCTTTTTATTCAGCCCACAAAGCCTATAGGGTGTTTCATTTACATGTTAAGACGGGTATATCAACCGCAACAGCCAAGCTCTTATTACATTTCAACCTGCTCAGAAATTACCTAAAACAACTTAAAAGCAATAAAAACTGACTAATTTTAAATCGTACCTATTTCAATTCCAATGTCAATTATTTAACACCGACCACCGAATTCTAAAACTCTATAGAAGTCTATAAGTATGATGCTAATCATATTAGCACTGGCCCTATTGAACTATATTTTATGTCTATATACGTGGAGGTATTCTTAGACTCTAATACTATAATCGCCAAATTGCTTTAAAGGTTTTACTCGCCAAATAGAAAAATAACAGCGGCATCAATACTAACTTCAGTACCAAAAGCGATACCACGTTTAAGAAGTCTATAAAAAGTGACTCAGCAGCATCGAGCATATCGCTAATACCACTAGAAACCGCTTTAATTGCTCGGCTTAGCGTCCCCTCATTGCTACCGTGAAGCTGCTCATTGAGCTTTTCGATTGCGTGTTGATGTTGATCTTTTTCTCTATTGATAAGCGCTATTTCAGTGTCGAGTTTTGTTTTATCGCTGGCCAATCGCTGCTGCTTTTCAATCAGTGGCTTAGCCTCTTCACTTTTGGTAAATGTTAGCCACTCGGATAAACTTCGGTTCGCTTGAGCCGCTTCAATATCACCTTCCAAAGCGGTAATTTCAGCATGTAGCTCGGTCGCTTCACCATGAAGACGGATCTGTTGTTTCGTCAATAGCGCTATTTGCTCACTATGGCTTTGCTTTTGACTGGCGATTTGGGCCTTTATTTTTACACTTTGTGTGCTGGTCTTTGTAGCTTGAGATTGAAAGAGGTCAACACTGCTCGACACCACTTCACTTTGTTTATTTATTTCTTGGTCCAGTAACAGTTGACTAGTGAGACCCGTCGATAGAATTACAAACGGAACCACAAAACGGATCAGTAGCATCGTGGCTAATATTTTAGTCCTTACCGTTTGCCAAAGTCCTAGATAGCAACACACGAAATACCCAATTACGGTGACGGTAAAAGCAACACTGAATAAAATATGAGTGGAAATAGTGTAGAGAATACGTTGTATAAACAAAGAGCCAATGGCTAGTTGCATCACATCAGAAATGTATTCGGCTAAATCATTGATAGGATCGAGTAGCTGCGCAGGCTGAATGCTTGCAACACCAATCCCAACCTCGGCAGATTGCAGCAAAGAAATAGCGCCATTTACCGTACGTGCTGAAGCATAGACAAGCGAAGACTGCAGTAGCGCATCATCAATAAAGGCCATCATGGCGGTATTAAACTCTGGCAACCAACTTATTACCACAAGGATGGCTAACAGAAAATATAACGCTATTTTTCCACTTTTTGTTTGCATATCAGCCTCAGCCTTTTAGCAGTTTTATTAAGCTTTATTCGCTTGCCCTAACACGGTAATAGTGCGCTCAATAAAACGGGTAAGCGCCCGCTCTGGAAGAAAAGGTTGTCGCCCTTCAAGATTAAACTGCGCTAATAAGCGCTTGATCTTAGCATCGTTCTTTATTTGCTCAACCGACTTACCCGCCTGATTCAAAATTTTAACCCGCTCAACCCAAGCGAATGTTTGAATTCTATGTTGTTCGAGTTCTCTTTTCGATGTAGGTTTGCCATGACCTGGCACTATCAACGTATTTTGATCGCCAATCGACAAAATCAAATCGACCGCTTTATTAAAACCCGTTAAGCCCCCGGCATAAAATGTTGGATGCCAGTTTGTGGTGTAAATGTCTCCGGTAAACAGAATATTGCTTGTAGGATGATAGAGGATGTTGTCATTGGCGGTATGTGAAACGGCTTGAGTATGCTTTATCACCCCAAGCTCCTTTAACCCTTGCGGGCTGCCAATAAGTGTAAAACCTTGCTGTTGGAAAAAAGCATTACCACCAGTATGATCCGAATGACTATGTGTGTTTAGCAGGTATTTTTTCTCGGTCTGAAAGCTATTCTGTATCAAATCATTGAGCTTTGGCAAATCCGCATCTTCAGTTGTAGGGTCAATGATCACCACTCCCCTTTTCGTTGCAAAGATCCCAATGTTTGTGCCATAACTTTTATCTCTGACGACTTTTGCTGTGTCAGATTGATAAAGCACTTCAAACTCACCGCTATAAGTTGGCTGAGCAACAAATAAGCCCAATAAAATGAACGCCATAATAGACCGCATTTCACACTCCTTTATATTATTAGATTGCTCACGTTATAGCCATTATGACTTCTTTACAAGCCTATTTTCCTCTCGGTTTGATGGAGCGGCCAGGCTTTTCCTCAAGCGGTTTATCAGGCCATCTGTGTTTTGGATATCGACCACGCATTTCTTTGGCCACCTCAAAATAAGAAGTTTGCCAAAAGTTGCTTAAATCACTGGTGGTTTGGATTGGCCTTTTCGCTGGAGATAACAGCTCAAATCGCACTGCGACTTGACCATTGGCGAGCGTTGGCGACGTCAATTGACCAAACATTTCTTGTAACACCACAGAAACGGTTGGCCCTTGGTGCTCATCGTAGCGGATCGCGACTCGCTTATCGCTTGGCGTAACATAAAACTCAGGTGCTTGCGCTTCGAGTTGCTGTTGCTGCTCCCAAGTGAGTGTCGCTTGAAGCAGGTTAAAAATATCCAGTTGCTTCAGTTGTTTGATAGTGTTTACGCCCGTCAAATAGGGCAATAACCAAGTATCAAGCTGCGCTATCAAACTTGACTCAGATATCTGTGGGAAGGTATTCAATTGTTCACTTAACCATTTAGCTCGAGCGAGCCAAGCGTGACTTTTTACCGACCAATTGAGCAAACCAAGTCCTTCCGATGTGAGAATATCCTTCACACATTGGGCAAACGCTTCTTTGGGGATCTGACTCAGGTTTTGCTCTTTTAATACCAGAGCATGATATTTAACTTGTTGCCGGCCCTGAATCGCCTCTTTTTTACTATCCAGTTGATACTGCACCGCCTCACTCAAGTATGGCGCTAGCTGCTCAAGTAATGTGCTCTTTTCGATTGCGCAGCTTAGAAATACCAAGCCATCCTTATTTTTGCCATCCACATCACAAACAATCAAATAAGCCTGACCTTGCAGCGGATCGCCGTCACGTAATGTCACCCCCCGACCATTCGCAAGTAAGTAGCGGTTGTCCCCTAAAGGACGTTTTTGTGCAGCTCTGTCAGGAAAGGCATGGAGCAATAAAGTAGGTGCTAAGGTTTGAATATCTACAAGGGTGATTGCTTCACTCTTGAGACTAATTCCCAGTCTGTGTGCAAATGATTTGGCCAATTTTACGGCCTGCTCTGCGGCAGCTCTGTGCAAGCGATATGCTTTGGCGGCACGGGTACGGTCTTGCACAAACTCTACCAATGCCAATACTCGTTCACATACATCACTTGTGTTAGCTTGTACTAAAATATCTCGCTCGCTCAATATTGCCGCCAAAAAACAAGCAAGTTGTTGCGAAATTAGCGTCTCACATCGCAGTAGCATGCTGGCAAGACGAGGCGAAACCCCCAGTTGTAGTGCACGCTGCCCAGCAGTTAACACTTTATTATGCGCATCGACCAAGCCAAGCGACTGATTCAATTGACAGGCCACCGAAAAATGTTGCACCGGTGGCGATGTTAGCCAATTCGCGTCCTTGTATTGTGTCACGCCCCACGCGCTGAGCTCTAACGCTAAGTCAGAAAGGTCAGTGGTGGTTATTTCTTCTGGCTGAAAGTCACTTAAATTATTATGCTCGCTTTCGCGCCAAAGACGTAAACAATGGCCCGCTTGCAGACGACCCGCACGCCCTGCACGTTGTGTTGCTGATGCCTTTGAGATCATCACCGTATCGAGCCGCGAGAGACCGCTTCTAACGTCATAGGTTAAGCGTTTTTCAAGGCCAGAATCTATAACCATAGTGATCCCGATTATAGTCAAACTGGTTTCAGCAATATTGGTCGAAAAAATAATACGTCTTGATGCGCTGGCGCTTTTACTGAGTACTTTCTCTTGCTCAGATAAGGATAACCCGCCGTACAAAGGCAGAAGCTCAATATTACTTTGGTCAAGCACTTGGCACGCCTCAATGCAGCGCTGAATATCAGCCTGCCCAGGAAGAAAAACCAATACATCACCATCGCTTTGTAGAGTGAAAGCGTGACGCAGCGCACTTAATACATGCTCCGCTAAGTAACGACTCGCTTTACCGACATATTCAATTTCAACAGGATAGGTTTTACCGGGGCAAGATAACCTTGGTGCACCATCCAGATAATTCGATAAAAGCTCGGAGTCTATCGTTGCAGACATCACCAGTAATTTGAGGTCGTCGCGATACGCTTGTTGCACTTCAAACGCGAGCATTAAAGCTAGATCCGCATGAATAGAACGCTCATGGAATTCATCGAAGATAATAAGTGCAACATCACTGAGTTCGGGATCCGCTTGAAGACGGCGAGTCAATACGCCTTCGGTGACGATTTCCAAGCGGGTGTTGGATGAAACACGTTGCTCATTTCGGATTTGATAACCGACTCGCTCACCGACCGATTCTCCCAGCTGTTTGGCTAAATAAGTCGCGATAGATTTTGCAGCCACACGACGTGGCTCAAGCATAATGATTTTTTTACCTGAAAAAATATCAGCTTGCAGTAAACGCAGCGGCACTAAGGTCGATTTACCTGCGCCGGGCTCGGCTTGTAATACCAGACGGTTATCATTGTTTAAGGTGGAAATAATCTCGGGGATGAAGGCTTCAATCGGCAGCAAAACTATAGCGCTTTATTATTCTATCTTGTTCAATATGATACACCTAAACTGGATGTCTCCAAACAGCAGAATTCGCTTAACGAGTATTACAAGCATAAATAAGATCGGATAGATTTGACCACGTTTTTAGTTTGCCTGCTTGTAAATATGAGCGTAGATTTTGCACCATGTGCTCTGCCGGACTCTGTACTTCCTCGTCTCCAGTGTGCACGCCAACCCAGGCATTACGATGAGATTCTTTCGCAAGATATAAGCCACCGTCGGCTAACTCTAACACATGTTCCCAGTTAAGCTTGTCTGGTTGTGTTGGGTCAAACGGGAATGGAGCAAAGCCAATTGAACAAGTACAGTTGATAGTTTGATCGTTCACCACAAATGGATAGCTCTCCACTTGGCGACGGATCCGTTCTGTCACTTCGTGCGCAGCCGCTCTGTCCATATCCGGCATCACCAACAAAAATTCTTCCCCACCCCAGCGCACTAATATATCTGACTCTCGTGTGCATTGCTTGAGGATTTCAGCAAAGTCTTGCAACACGATATCTCCTGCGGCATGGCCAAAACTATCATTGATATTTTTAAAGTGGTCGATATCAATAATCACAAAAATTAGATCGGCATTCTGTTGTGTTTGCGGAATTTGCCACTTTTGCCTGTACACTTCAATGGTGCCATCGATCACGCTAAAAAAATGATGCCGATTACTCAGACCGGTCAAGCTATCGGTGAAACTAAGGGTTTGTAACCGCTTATTTCGCTCTGCGAGTTCCTCAGTACGCTGCGCAACCTGACTTTCTAACAGCTTGGTGTAACGGCGATTTTGCCAACGCCAATAAAAGACCAGCGCTAAGGTAAATACAAGCAGGACTATCAATAACCAACGCTGCTGGCTTAATCTTGCATTTTCTATCTGTTGCTGATGCGCCATAATCTGCTTTGCCTGCTGGGCATTGTCTCGCTCAAGCTCATTAAGTGCCTGCTTTTGTTGGGCAAGAGAATATTGCGCTTCTAGCTTAAGTAGTTTGTTATTACGCTTTTGCAAATTCAGTGACTGCTCGGTAACGGCATAGCGTTTTAAATAACGATGCGCTTGCTGATAGTCTCCAAGCTGAGCATAGGCTGAGGCCAGTATCCACTGCAACTGAGATTGAAAAAGTAAAAAACGTGTGCCGAGTGTATCTCTCAGCCCAGCCTGAGCTAAATCAATTGAAGTTGCAAAATCGCCACTTTGTAAAGCCACTCTGGCACGCTGCACTGCCGACATAATCCGCATTCTTTGGTTTTGAACCAAATAACCCGCATTGTCTAATTCATCTAAAATTTGCTTGGCTGGTAAATATTCACCGAGCTGTAAATGAGCCCAAGAGCGTGTGAGCTTTAATTGCGCTAGTGTCTCCTGTCGAATACCTGAATTCTCTGGTACGAAAGAAGACTTAAGCGCTAAACGATAAGCGCCCTTATCCATATTCAAGCGCGACTGCCATAAACTGATATCGGCTTTTATCTGGGCATTATCATCAATTTGCTCAGCCAGTACTGACGCTTTATCTAAATAGCGCTGCGCTAACTCATAGCTCTCTAAGTCAATATCAAGGTGAGCAATGGCGAGATAGGTGTTTGCCTTTAAAAATGTATTGTTATCAGCTTCGGCCAACTGCAACGCTTGTTGGTGTAAGTCGAGACCATCCTCAAACTCACCAAAGTGTTGAACTATACTACCCTCTAACAGTAATGCTTTGATTTGCAACGGCTTATTACCTTGCGCACGCGCTTGCTCTCGAAGTGCTCTGATGTCCGGTAATAAAGACAAGTCATAATCTTGTTCAGCCGACATTTGTAGCGCATTTAAGTTGCGCTGTATTTGTTCTGATGATTCGTAAGCAAAACCACAAAATGTAATTAGCGCACTTACCAATATGCAAAGCGATACCACAGCTGGCTGCATTAGTCTCCTCCCACCAGCATTTCAGCGTTAGCCACCTGCCAATTCGCCACTTTTTTGTTGATAAAACCAGATTCTGTCAACGCCCGTTTGATCACGCCTCGTCGTTTAAGTATTTTTAACCCACGATTGAGTGCCGCAAATATTTGCACGCCTTCAGGATGATTTTTACTGACGACAAAATGCCGAGAGTCTGGCAAGACAACCTTAATATTTTCGATTGGGACATATTCTTTACCTTCAAAATTTAAAGTTAAAGAATCACTCACGCTAAAATTAATCAACATAGTGTCGACGACATCACTTTCTACCATTGCCAACATGGTTTCCCACGGGCCAATAAAGCTCACCATGTGTAAATCTGTATTCATCAAAGCACGCCAATCCACTTCCCATTGCGGGTTAGATACCACATTCAGCTGCCGAAGCTGTGAAAGCGGCGTTTGCTGCAGTGCGACATTACGCTTGGTGACGTAAAGCCCAGCTTCGTAATCTCCTACTTCAACAAGCGGATCTGAGATAAATAATGAGCCGCGATAGTCCACGATATTTTCATGCCAAACACTGCGAGCAAGGATTAAACTTTCCCCAGCGATCAGATCGGAAAACTCTAAAATATTCACCGAAGGTTTTGGATTAAATACAACTTTGCGCGTCTCACCACCAAGAAACAAGGCCTGCTGTAGTAACACCATTTCGATGATTTCAATATGCGAACCTTTGGTGGTTGGAAAAAAAGAATCAACGTCTAAAACGTCACGACCAGCAAGAAAGTGCTCATAACGCTGACTGAAATTTTCGCTACTGATAATGTCAACAACCAGCTGATTGCTCCCCCAACAGAGATTGGAAATAAAAAGGAGTGAAAACAGCCACTTCATCTTCATTGTTGAGTAAAGCCTTATTATTAACAGTTATTCAACTCAGTATACTTGAATTTAGCGTGCTCTGTTAACTACTAAACAACATATTCTAATGAATTTGGATTTGAAATTTATCAGCCCGCCAATAAACGTTAAAACTCACAAAGTGAAAGCAATAAAAAGCCCAGCTTACCTTAGTCTTAAATTAAGTTAAGCTAGGCTTCAATTCAGCTATTATGCCGTTTCATATCCTAAGTTAGGACCAAGCCAACGCTCCGCTTCTTCTAGCGACATCGCTTGACGCGCAGCATAGTCTTCTACTTGATCTCTTTGAATACTGGCAACGGCAAAGTACTTAGAATCTGGATGTGAGAAATACCAACCCGACACCGCTGCTCCCGGCCACATGGCGTATGAGCTAGTCAGCTTCATACCGATACGGTTTTCGACATCTAACAACTGCCAAATTTTTTGTTTCTCGGTGTGTTCAGGGCACGCTGGATACCCTGGCGCAGGACGGATCCCTTGATAGTTTTCACGGATAAGTTCTTCGTTACTTAGCGCTTCATCCGCTGCAAATCCCCAGTGCACTTTACGCACTTGCTCATGTAAGTATTCAGCAAATGCCTCGGCTAAGCGATCTGCGACCGCTTTAATCATGATCTTGTTGTAATCATCTTGCTTGGCATCAAATGCGTCCGCTAAGTCATCTTCTTCAAGACCACCAGTGACGGCAAATGCACCGAAATAATCAGGCGTGCCTTTAGGTGCAATATAATCCGACAAACAATAGTTAGGGAAATCGTTTTTTTCGGTTTGCTGACGCAGCTGACATGACGTAACCAAGACTTCGCTACGCGACTCATCGGTATAAATTTCAATATCATCACCCACGCGGTTAGCAGGGAACAACCCAATCACACCCAGTGGCTGCAAAGTACCCGCTTGTTCTAACTGATCTAACATGACATTGGCATCATGAAACAGTTTTTGCGCCTCTTCACCAACCACTTCGTCTTTTAGAATACGTGGATATTTACCGGCCAATGACCAGGTCATAAAAAATGGCGTCCAGTCGATATAATCACGTAGCGTTTTAATGCTCACGTCTTTAAACTCGGTGATCCCCAACTTATTTGGCACCGGTGGCGTGTAGCTTTGCCAATCAAGTTTTACCGCATTATCGCGAGCTCGCGCCAAGGTAACCGGTTTTGAACGTGGCTTTTTACGCGCCTGCTGCTCCCGTACTTTGACATATTCGTCCGCGGTTTTTGCTAAAAACTCTGGCTTTTGGGTTTTACTTAACAGGCTAGATACCACACCAACCGCACGACTGGCGTTGTTGACGTAAATCACACCTTTGTCGTACTGAGGTTCAATTTTAACCGCCGTATGTGCTTTCGATGTGGTTGCACCACCAATGAGTAGAGGAATATCAAAGCCGCGACGCGTCATTTCTTTCGCAACATGCACCATTTCATCAAGGGATGGCGTAATAAGACCAGACAGACCAATAACATCAGCGTTTTCGTCAATGGCCGTTTGCAGAATTTTCTCTGCCGGCACCATCACACCCAAATCCACGACTTCGTAGTTATTACATTGCAGTACCACGCCCACGATGTTCTTACCAATGTCGTGTACATCGCCCTTAACCGTGGCCATGATCACTTTACCGTTGCTTGAGCCTTCTTCTTTTTCGGCCTCAATGTAAGGGTCGAGGTAGGCAACCGCGCGCTTCATCACTCGAGCAGATTTCACCACTTGAGGCAGGAACATTTTGCCCGCGCCAAACAAGTCGCCAACCACGTTCATGCCATCCATCAGTGGCCCTTCAATCACTTGAATTGGCTTATCAAACTGTTGCCGACAGGCCTCGGTATCCTCGTCGATAAACTCGGTGATCCCTTTAACTAAGGCGTGCTCCAAGCGTTTTTCAACTGGCCAAGAACGCCACTCTAAATCTTCCTGTTTTTCGGCTTGCGCCATGCCCGAGTATTTAGGCGCGATTTCAACCAATCGCTCGCCAGCACCGGCGTCGGTATTGAGGATCACATCCTCAACGGCATCACGGAGCTCTTTTGGAATATCGTCATACACGGCTAACTGACCGGCATTGACGATCCCCATATCCATGCCCGCTTTAATCGCATGGTAAAGAAACACAGAGTGGATCGCTTCACGCACCGGGTTATTACCACGAAAAGAGAAAGAAACGTTCGATACGCCCCCTGACACTTTACAGTGCGGCAGGTTTTGTTTAATTTTGCGCGTGCCCTCGATAAATTCTACGGCATAGTTATCGTGCTCTTCGATACCCGTAGCGACCGCGAAAATATTGGGGTCAAAAATAATGTCTTCTGGCGGAAACCCAAGCTCGTCAACCAAGATTTTGTAAGAGCGCTGACAGATCTCAAACTTTCGTTCTGCGGTTTCCGCTTGACCAACTTCATCAAATGCCATCACCACCACAGCAGCACCAAAGCGCTTAATGATTTTAGCTTGGTGGATAAATGGTGCCTCACCCTCTTTTAAAGAGATTGAGTTTACAATGGCTTTACCTTGAATACATTTCAGGCCCGCTTCAATAACTTCCCATTTAGACGAGTCGACCATGATGGGAACTTTAGAAATATCCGGCTCTGACGCTATCAGATTAAGAAACTTCACCATCGCAGCTTTTGAGTCCAACATGGCTTCATCCATGTTGATATCGATCACTTGCGCGCCGCTTTCAACCTGCTCTCTAGCAACATCCAGCGCGGTTTCGTAATCTTCTTCTAAAATTAAGCGCTTAAATTTTGCCGATCCCGTTACATTGGTACGTTCACCGACATTGGTAAATACTGCTGTTTGTGTCATGGTGAATTCCTAATTTAAGTTACAGGCTTCAAGACCTGCCAAACGCATCCGCACTTCGATGTTAGGCAAGCTACGCGGCTGGGTTTGCTCAAGGCCTCTCGCGAAGGCGCGAATATGTTCAGGCGTGGTACCACAGCAGCCGCCAACAATATTGATAAACCCTTCGTTACCCCAATCAATAATCTCTTTTGCCATATCGTCGGCTTCTAGGTCGTATTCACCAAACTCGTTAGGAAGCCCTGCGTTTGGATGCACAGAGGTAAAGGTCTCACAAACCCGTGACAGCTCTTCTACATATTGTCTTAATAAGTCTGGGCCTAGCGCGCAGTTGAGGCCGATAGAGATTGGCTTAATATGGCGAATGGAGTTATAAAACGCCTCGGTGGTTTGCCCTGACAGCGTGCGACCGGAAGCGTCGGTGATAGTGCCCGAGATCATAACAGGCAGAGTGACGCCCGCTTGCTCGAACGCTTCTTCTACACCGTAAGACGCGGCTTTGGCGTTGAGCGTATCAAAAATAGTCTCAATCAAAATAAGATGAGCACCGCCCTCGATAAGAGCAAGCGTTGATTCAACATAGGCTGCAACCAATTTGTCAAAAGTGATATTGCGAAAGCCTGGGTCGTTTACATCTGGAGAAATCGAACAGGTTTTTGACGTTGGACCAAGTACACCCGCCACATAGCGAGGCTTGCTAGGATCTTTGGCGGTAAATTCATCACATACCGCACGTGCAAGCTTCGCCGATTCAAGATTAATCTCACGGCTTAGACTTGCCATGTCATAATCTTCCAACGAGATGGTGGTAGCATTAAAAGTATTGGTTTCAATGATATCCGCGCCAGCAGCTAGATAATCGCGATGGATCTGTTTGATTATCTCAGGCTGCGTCAAACTTAGCAGATCGTTGTTGCCTTTGATAAGGACATGCCAATCTTTAAAGCGCTCACCGCGATAGTCTTGCTCTTCTAATTTGTGCTTTTGGATCATGGTTCCCATTGCACCATCTAAGATCAGAATACGTTGCTGCATCGCTTGCTTAAGCTGCTCTGCTATTTGCTCACCGTTTACGGCTACATTATTCGGCATAATTGTTAGTCCTTACATCTTGGCTAACTAAGTTAATATCATAAGGTGTGGTTTGGTAAACATAGTAGTTTAACCAATTTGAGAATAACAAGAATGCATGGCTTTGCCATGTCTTAGATGGACGTTTGCTGGTGTCATTCTCAGGAAAATAGTTCTCAGGCTGCGGTGCGTTGGCCATTTTTTCACAATCGCGAAGATATTCTTTTTGTAGCGTATCGGCGTCGTATTCAGGATGACCGGTAATATATACTTGGCTACCTGAGTGATTTTTAATTAAGTAAGCGCCCACTTTTTCAGAGCCCGCTAATACTACTAGGTCTTTACACGCGTTAATTTTATCGATGTCGATGTGGCCATAGCGCGAGTGTGGCACCAAAAACTCATCATCAAAACCACGAGTGAGCGCCCCGTGGTCAAAGTAGCAGTGGTGTTTAAATACGCCGCAAAGTTTGTCATTTTTGAGCGCTCGCTTTAACCCATAATGGTGATACAAACCGGCATGTGCGGCCCAACAGGAGAACAGGGTTGAAGTAACATGGTGCTCAGCCCAATCAAAAAACGCCTGTAATTCCTGCCAATACACCACATCGTCATATTCAAGATGCGCCAGCGGCGCACCGGTGACGATCAAAGCGTCATAGTTTTGATCTTTCACATCCGAAAAATAGCGGTAAAACATATCTAGGTGTTGCTCTGAGTTTTCAGAGCTGCGATGGGTGTCTAGTCGCAACAAATCAACGTTCACCTGCAAAGGGGTATTTGCCAGTAATCGGATAAATTGCACCTCAGTCTCCACCTTATTCGGCATCAAGTTTAATATCGCGAGCCGCATTGGGCGGATCTCTTGCGTTGATGCACGACTTTGTGGCATCACGAACACATTTTCATGACGCAATTGGGCAATGGCTGGGAGTTCGTCGGTGACGGTGATTGGCATGCGCTGCTCCAGACTAATCGAATGGCATTATTATGGACAAAAACTGGAAAATTTCAACCTCTAGATGTATGGACGTCTAAACATTTTCGGTAATAATTTTATGTCTCACCTCTCACTGATTATTTCAATTTATGTATACTTGCCACCATATTAATAAACACAAGAAGCTTGGTATTTATGATTGGTATTGGCGAAGCGGCAGCGATTGCGGCGGCTGGGGTATGGGCTGGCTCAACTATACTCTACAAACGATTTAGCCATCATCTTAGCCCATTTGAGTTGAACGTCAGCAAAGGCGTCATCGCTTCTGCTTTGATGATCTTGTGTTTGCTCATCGCAGGTGATGCTATGTACCCGACCTTACTCTCAAGCTGGGGCTGGCTGATAGCCAGTGGGATACTGGGCATAGCGATTGGTGACAGCGCCTACTTTGCCGCACTTAGAAATATAGGTCCTGCTCGCACTTTAGTTATTGAAAGTCTTGCACCTGCCATAGCGGGGATCTTAAACATTGTCCTCCTTGGTGTTTATCTCAGCGCATCCGCTTGGCTCGGCATTGCAGTGACGACTGTTGGCGTGATGCTGGCGATTAAGCCAAGTAGAAGCCAGCCAGTATTAGACAAAAAACATTACCTTTTGGGAGTCTGCTTTGCACTCACGGCTGCCATTTGCCAAGCTGCGGGTATGGTACTTTCCAAAGGTGCGCTAAATAACGAAAGCATTAGTAGTTTGTGGGCGGCACTTATCCGCTTGGGCTCCGGCACCCTATTTGTGGCCTTTATTGTTGTTTGTTTGCGATCACAAAGCCTGTTTAAAGCACTCACACTTAAACAAATCGACGGTAAAAACTGGTTATTCGTTGCAGTGTTTTTTGGCACCTTTATTGGGCTGTGGCTACAGTTGATTTCCGTTAATCATACTGATCCCGCTATCGCACAAACCATCTTTGCAACGGCACCGCTCATGGTCATGACGATTGGGCTACTGCGCAGAGAAGCGATTACTAAGTCTATGATGTTTGGAGGCCTAATTGCTTTGGCTGGAGTATTTTTATTGCTAAAAGGATAGCCAATATACACACTTAATATGTGTGCATATTGGCCTGAGTTTGGGGTTAATTTGCTACCGAAATAGAAACTGTCGCTGGCGCGCTTGTAATATCATAAAGGTTGTTACCCTTAATGCGATATTGGAACGAATCCTGGCCAATGAACCCTGCTTTTGGTGTGTAGGTAATGGAATAGTCACTGTTAACAGATACTGTACCGTTAGCGGGTGAGCTAAAAATCTCAACACCATAATAATACGGTACGCCACTATCGTTATCTTTAACGTACACATCAACAGATTGACCAGCAAAGGTTTGTGCCGAGTCATCACTCGGATACACATCGTAATTACCACCAAACGCTTGGTCTAAGCTAACTCTGATCTCTCCCCACTCCGATGTTTCTCCAGCAGGATTAACAATGCGAAAAGAAATCGTATCTATCTTTTGGTTACCGTTGTCTTCGCCTGAAAAATAAAGCACCTTACCCTTAAATTTAACCCAACGTCTGTCTAATGTGTTGTATGCAACCGCCTGACCGTATGTAGTGTAAGTTTTGTCATAAAAGCCAATTTGATCGTAGCTTTTGCTACTATCCAATTGAATACGCAAGTCACTATTTGGATAATTAGGATCAGTCACGTTGCCATCGGCAAAGATATTAAATTCCTCTTGAATGTTTAATCCAGCATTGTACTCGAATATGGCTTTATCAAGCTGAGGAGCGGCACTCACTAATGGTGCAAATAACGTGAAACCGACGCTAAGTGACTTTAGCCACATTGTATTTAACTTCATTTTTATTTCCTTATGGATTGATTTCCAGCTTCTTCAGCTGGGCCTTAATTAGCAACAAGACCAAACCAAAAACACATTAAACTAACAATATTAACAAATCGAGACTTGGTCGTACTGGCAAAATTAAACAACAGCAGCTAGACAGCAACAAAATACAAAAAATAGTCAACCTGAGATTTGTTAAAGGCAGACACGACTTTTTGTTACCACTATATTAATATGTAAAAACAATGTATCTAGACTAATATTTATGCCTTTGCTTTTAGCTTTACTGCTCGTTGTGTTACCGGCGCATGGTTCAGAATGCCCAAGTGCTAATAATGCTAACCTCACAAGCCAAATTTTGTCTTGTAAGCAACATCTTGAAACGCTTGAACCCAACGGTGCCCAAGCTTTTGATGCACACCTTGAGCTTGTTAGCTTGTATCGTCGAGTGGGTGACATAAAGCTCAGCAATCAAATACTGGATGAGTTGATAACATGGAAGTTAACCACACTCCAACGCTTTCAGGTGTTAAGACAAAGTGGTATTAATCGTTATCGCCAGCGCAATTATATTCAAGCGCTTAAGAGCTTCCACGAAGCGCAAACGCTTGCGGCTAAGTTGCAACAAAACGAACTCCTGGGTAAATCAGCAAACGATTTAGCTAATGCTTATCAGGCACTCGGAGATCTAGATACCGCCCTTACTTTATTTTTAGAAAGCTACCAAATAGCGAAAGCAACCAATGACCTGCAGAGGCAAGCGATCACACTTAATAATTTAGGGAATGTGTCGAGGGATATTAATCAGTTGGATGATGCCATTCTCTCGTTTCGTCAAGCCCATGCGCTCCACCAGCAAGCTGGCGACCAAGTCAAAGCGAATCACACCTTGCTAAGCATCGCGGAGGTATTTTACAAAAAGCGCGACTACAACAAAGCAACTGAAATCATTGAAGATTTACTTCAACCTTTGACACAAAGCGGTGCCTATACTCAATTGTCTCGAGCCTATTTATTATTGGCCGAAATTGCCATTGCTCAAAATCATATCGCTCAGGCACAACAGCAACTCGCTTCATTCAAACGCACTCGGCAACTAATTCAACACGGTAAAGTTGATCAGCGAGCACTGCTTATTGAAGCCAAACTCAAGCAGCTTGAGGGCGATAACCTAACAGCACAAACGTTACTTAAACAGGGGCTTGAAGCACATAATCAGCAAAATAGTCAGCTTACGGAGTTATTTTACATTGCCTTATTGCAGTCCCAACTACAAACACACGCTTATAAAGAAGCGGTAGAGACTGCACAGCGTTATAATGACATGCTTAAAAGTAGTCGTATACAAAGTGAGAACCTTTATCAATTTCGCCTCCAAAGCGCTAATGTCTTGGCCGCACCTGAGCAACAAGCAGAGACAAATATTGTGTCTCATATATTCATCGGGCTTATCGCATTTTTAGCAGGTGTGCTGGTTACTTACTGCTTTATTCGCTATACCACCCGCACCGGCACTCATGGATTGCACAGTAAACATACGAGCATTGACGAACAAGCCGCAAGACTATTGATGGTTGAGGTGATGACGCTCACTTTGGCACTTTGGGAGCAAAATAGTGGCAAAACTCGTGTCGAATTAGCGGAAGAAAGCAAAGTATGGAAAGTGAATATCGATGATGGTCGCTTACGAGTGCGTACTCTTGAACGCTATCTTAATATCAAAACGCTGCCCAAAAAGCCGCGTATTCGAAATATTGTTACCACGGCACAATATGTACTCACTCAATGCCAAGAAGACGCTAATCTCGATACCGTGCCTCTTTCTCAAAAAGTTGCACAACTGGAACAAATCTTAGCTTGCTCCAACGCGGCTTAATATCTACAACAAAGGGGCTTCCGCCCCTTCTGGTATTAACAGGCCCTAGTTAACCGTAACAGTCTCACATAAATAACATGCTAAAGTCACGCCCATACCGGCCTCATATTCTTGGTGATGGCGCTCTCCTTTGAATTCAAAAGGTCCTTCGAAGCGTGGATACACTGTCATATCAGGCTTTAAGCTATTACTAAAGCCTTTCATATTTTGATGTAGGGATTGACACATTTTATTACCCATATCATAAGCAAGCCGCCAATCATCAAACTGGCCACAATCTAGTTGTGGTGTAATGCGACCAGAAATACTTTGCTTGGGACTTGTGCAAACATTACTTCCTTCACTGTGTAAATATTTAAAGGTCCCAGCGGTTAATGTCATTTTACCTAGTAGGATCGTTTGCCGCTTTGGACATTTCGCCCCATCAGCAACTTCGAACTGCGCTATCATTTCTGGGCTATGGGCTTGTACAAAGCTCGCAATCAAAGTTGCTCCCAATACTATTACTCGTCTCATAACTGTCTCCTTATTGGTTATGACACCGTTATTAGATTGCGAATGTACTCACGTTGAGACTCCAATAACGGCGATAGCAAAATCCTGCCTCAAGCGCATATTGATTGCAGCAAAAGTTACGGGGCAATTGGGTAAATTCGGGTAAAAGTATATGCAAAACTTTGATATTTAAGTTTTTATTTATCACCGCTTGATATCAAAACTTACCTAGCCTAATGCGTCCGCTTAATACCAAAGGTTTTACCCAAGTTGACCCTAACTGGCCCTACAACCTCCTATTCAATTGCTGAAAAAGTTTCCAACATCACAATGCAAGTTAACAATGCATGAGGCATGTCGACTCTGCACAACGATGAAGGAATAGAAAAATGAAACAGAGAAATTTCACCCCAAAGTTAGTCAGCCTAGTTACCAGCACGTTGTTACTAGGTACTATTTCGCTGCAAGCCGCAGAAGAATATGGAGAAATGGCACCCTCTCAAGTAAGCCCAGAAGCGTGGCAAGCCATTTCAAACTGGTCTCAAGACCGTGTTTCCTTGCTTGAATATATCTCCGACAACGACGAAGAATATGAATTAGACCGCTATGTCGATAGCTTGATCCGCGACTATCGAGATGGGGAGATGCTAAGCCAAGCAAAAGCATTAGATCAAAACGTATTATCAGCATGGGAAGATGCTTTTACCGAGCAAGCGCCTGAAGATAACTTTTTCTTTACTCGATATCTTATTCAATTTAAGCCAGCGGTATTCGAAAAATGGACACAACAGCAAAAAGTGCCAACACTCAGCCAACATTTAGAGCTAAATGCACCGCAGCTTTACAGCACTTGGCATAAGGAATACGCAGCTCCTAAACGTAAAGGGCTCTCGGTACTTGAATACGATAGGACGCTACCGTCAGATATTCTTGCCGAATTAAAAGAATTGCTGACTAAAAAACCCATCTTCGGGCCTAAGTCACAATGCTCATGTCAGATGGTGACCCCTTCAACCAGCACAGGCCAAGTGGTCACTAACTACCCATCAACCCAAACGCCTTGGAGCACATCCACCAGCGATGGTAGTGGTTTTTCAAAGCACCATGCTTATGTCAATACCTCAGCCTACGGTGCCTTCCACTCAGCTAAGGGCAAACGCTGGTCAAAAAATAAAGCGCTCAGTTTCGACAACACCTCAGCCCATAACTCGACAGAGTTCCACGTCAAAATGTTGTGTGCAGACACTGGGGGATTTGCATGTAATCAAAGCAATGCCTGTTCGGGCAATTTAGAAGTCAGAGGCACTTATTCAGCTCGCTACCACGTAACCGGGCAAGCTAAAAAAATCTGGTCAAAAGGGACCAACTCACATGCAACGGACGGCGCAAAATTTGCGGTCGATTTGCCAGGAGCTGCACCTGAAGTCATCTTGTTTAATAAAGCCGGTGGCGCAGCCATGGGATACAACACCACATGGAATTTGAACTCCACCATTGGAGTCGTCAAAGCCGCACTTGGCATTACTTCTGCAATCGTCAATGGTAACCCTGGCAGCTTGCTGGACGGTCAATTGGCCGATGCGCTTATCACCAACTTGGCAGGCATGATCACGCGTTCAGGTAATCAAGCCAGTGTTACCACCACAATGCGCGCGCGCTTTGATTCGTCCGATGTCAGTCCTTTCTTGTTGCAACCCAATGAGGTGTATCACTTTACCCTTGATTCAAAAGGTCGGGTGCAAGCCAGAGGCTACGGTGGTTATTCGGACAGTCATTACGAATATGGTAGCTCAGGCGCGGTGATGTATGCGGCAAATCACTTTACCTGTGGCAGCAATGTCAATGCTCCAGCACCAACAGGGTTATGGTTCTATTCGTCACAATCCGGTCCTGATAGCGATGCGTCGTTACGTAGCGACGTTGAAAACTGGCTCTCTGTCCAACTCAACAAACCCGTTAATGCGGGCCAACGCCAAGGCATCATTCACTAGGTTTTTGTTAAGGGCGGCTATGCGCTGCCCTACTCCAATAAGGAAAGATTATGAATAAGTTCATCGCCACCACGCTTACCTGCTGGGCTTTGTCTTTAAGCGTTAACGCCTCAGCAGAGTCAGAGCACTACGACACATCAACCCTACCGCTATTATTTCACGCTGGTCAACAAGGTTATCAAGCCCTTTCACCTTGGTATTCTTTTCAATATCAGGACCAAAGGATCACCTTACAAACATGCGCAGAAGATGCCTGCAAACAAACGCTGCAATTTCCCCAATTAGAGCAAACTGCACCATTCAATAGCGAGACGTATGAGCCCAGCTATCAAGGTGAAGCTGGAAACATGAAAAAGTTAGAGAGTTACTCTCAACTCCAGCTCGGTTATCTAAAAGAAAACAGACTCTATGCCAGCGGCAATCAACGGCGTTTACTGTTCACGTTACAACTCGCGTCGGGTAAAGCTGAGTTACCCTTTGTATTTAATGATAACTATGACGAATCTCTGACAAAAGATAAGTCATCCCTTACTCGAAGTTCCCCCTCCTGCGCCAAAGCCTGTAACACTACTTGGCAAGCATTTAGCGTGAATAAATCCGGTCAATATAGTCCGGCTACTTTTGTTCGAGATGAAGCAGGAAGTTGGCTTATTCAAAGTACTCACGACGCTACTCGCATTGAACTTACCACTTTAATCGGACAATATCAGCCGCCGGCGCTGCGTCATCACCACAATGACAACACACAGTCTAGTTATTCGTTGAATGACGATAGTTTAATTGTAACTCGCCAAGCTGATAGCGTATCTCGTCACATACTTAACCAAACTCAGGTTGTTGGCCTAAGTGATAAGCATTGGTTGCTGCTTCAAAATACCGACCTCACCCTCACGGATACCAACTCAAATATTCAAGCCAAGCGTCCAATCGCACAACTTGAGCTATCACGCCCACTGGCAAGCTATCTTGATAACGATCGCTTATATTTATTGGGGTTATCACCAAGAGACGCTGTGATTAAACCATCGCAGCAAACGATTATGACGCAGTATCCAAAGCTTCATGAAGACGCCCTCGTTGCCACCTCTCTACTAGAACTAGATTTAGAACTACAGGTTATTTCGGCCACAACGGTATTTATTCCTGACACCGAGTTTGCTGATATTCGCATTACTCGCAATGCTTGGGGAATATTGGTTAGCTCCGGCGAAGTTTCGGCACGTTCAACAACACATACATATGAAAGCAATCAATCGGCATCAGCAATGTCTGGCTGCCCGATGATAGCCAATGGCTATGGTTATGGCTTGCTATGCTGGAAGGCGTTAAATAACCCAACACTCACCTATACTCCCAATGCCGCAAGCACAATGATCCCAACGACGGTAGTTGACAACACAACGCCAAATCTAATGAATCAATTAGAAAACAATCAATATGGGATTATTTTTAAAAATGGGGCAACGCCAACCGATCCGGGTGGAGTGTGGACTCATCCAGATAATGTTGCCACCAGTAAGGAAGATTTAGGGTTGGCTGTGGCCATGTACCATTATCGCTGGGGTTCACCTGTCGCGGCGAATATCGTCTACCCATCAGGAAGTCCCGCACAGCCAGTGATGTTTAGAAAGGTGGAATATCAAGCGGCGAATAGCAGTAATTTGCCACATAATGTTTGTAATCATTTTGCTGCCAGCTCAGGTTACCCTGAGTATCAGGCGGCTGATGCTTGTATGACACAGCCAGGTTTTGGCCTATTTAGCCTCGAAGATCTTACCTTCGACCGTTGGCAAGGGGGGAATTATTATCCGAATCAAACAGTCAGTGGGCAGGATAATTCTTGGTTTCCTTGGTATACCAACTTTGTTGGCGATCCACCGGTAACAGAAATCTTTGAACAGGCCTCGAGTGCTGAAATGCTTGCACGATTGCAATTCAACCTAGCGCAGTTTGGTAAAATCAACCAAGACACCTATGTTAACGGCACACGCTTTAGCCAAGATATAGTCAACGGCTTCTACCGCTGCAAACACCAATAATCAGCTGTGAATAAGGATATTCGTATTCAAGACTCGCAAATAGTTAACAATGCATTAAACTTCATTCAACTGTTCAAAAAGGAATGAAGTCATGCGCATCATCATCGCCATTGCGACGCTCAATTTAATTGCTTGTAGCAGCACGTTTGCAGTCCAACAAGCGAATACCAAAGTATTAGGCGCTTACTCAATGTTTGCGCCTTCCACTACTGAAGCCCCAAATATCTACGCGCGCGTCGTTGTTGACGGCGTGCTCAGCGACGCCAATCAATGCCCAAGCTTGCTCTTTGGTAAAAAATCCATGCCGATGCAGTTGCGAGCAATGAGTCCAGACCAAACACACTTTCCGGTTTCAGTATGTGAAGCAAAAATCTCCCCAAACACGGCTTATACCGTCAGTGATAGCCAATTCTCGTTAGCACCCGTGACATTCGATCCGAATAAAATTGCGGTTTTTGGCGACACTGGCTGTAAGTCATCCGTTTGCGAAAACAACACTGCTGCCGAGCCGTTTAAAACCCTCGCAGAGCAAGGGGCAAAGCAACAACCACAATTGTTGCTCCATATGGGGGATTTCAACTACCGAGGCACGGGTGGTGCGATTTCCGGTGATACCTATGCTTATGACGCAGGCGATGGTGGATATGGTGGTACTAGCTGCGGTCTTAACGATACCTACTACAGTCAAAACGCGTTAAATAGCCCAAGACCAGATACATGGAGCAACTGGCAAGCCGACTTTTTTGCCGCAACAACGGATCTTTCAGCAACCGCACCATGGATTTTTGCGCGAGGCAATCATGAACTTTGTAGCCGCGCAGGAATTGGCTGGTTTTACTTTTTTGGCCCGGGAGCCAATCTTCCTGATGCCATTGACCAACAGCAATGTCCATCTCAAGGGGATTATAATCAACCGCCACAATCTGCAAGTGCCCATATCATTGTGCAAAACTCCTATACCATCAACTTAAAACCGCTCAGTGTGTGGGTAATGGATAGCGCCAATGCCTGTGATGCCAGTGCTGATAATGGCCTGACAAAAGTCTACCAACAGCAATATCAACGACTTAATGTCAGAAGCGAACTGCTCAAAGCCAAACCCATGTGGATTATGAGCCACAGACCCATTTGGGGCGTTGAAGACCCAACAACCAAAGACACACTAAATGTGATGTTGCAAACCGCGCTGAAGAGCACCAGACAAGGTAAGTTGCCTGCTCACGTAACTTTATCACTCGCAGGACATATGCATATTTATCAGTCTTCAACCTTTGCTGCCAGTACCGCACGCCCTCCACAAATCGTTGTCGGCAATAGCGGCGTCAGCCTCAGTGATACCAATGCCTTTAGTGAATTTGATTATGCACTTGATAGCCAAAACGCAATCGTTAACGAGCAAGGTAAGTTCGGCTTTTTATCCATCAAGCTTGGCAAAGATGGCGCGTGGCAAGGGGAGTTTTTGGATGAAAGTGGTGCCGCTTTTCTGACCTGCAGCAGCGAAACTACAGATAAACAAGCGGTATGTCGCACGAAGTAAGCGCGACTCTTACATCCTTAATCACTGACAACTTGAGTTACTCGCCTTGTATCATCGTGTTTTTGATACCAAGCGAGTAGCAGCAAACGCGAGTCCTGAAATAAACATCACTACTGCTAAACCATAAACGTGGTTAACACTGAATAATAGCACGCTCGCAATCAATGTGAATATCGCAAAACGTACCGCATACGAATTATTAAACCGTATTATGCCAGCTTAGATTTTACTTAATAAGAACATCACGCCGAATCATTCGAACTGTTCTAGCGTATGCATAAGACTAAACGGATGCTGTAAAAACTCGGCTTGGTAGGTTCTATTGCGAACACTTTCTGGTAGCTGGTTAAACTCCAACTCCGTTTCAACATAATCGAAATAAACGCTGGAGCTTACCGTGTTTAGTGCATTGACGAACCTTAAGACTTCTGACTGATTTTGCACCGCTAAATTCGCAGCAACAAGTCTGGCGAACTCGCCATATTCTTCGGCTTCACATTCTCTTTTTTGGTGAATATAAAAATAAGATAAAACGATACCTCGCTGCTGCGGGGTAATATTAAGGCTGTGTAATTGTTTTGGTGTAATAACACGCGCATTTTCGCAAGCCGCTTTTTTATCACCCAGTTGTGTTACGCTATTTAACAGCTCACGAAGCAGCGCCTTTTGAACTGGTGCTAATTGTTCAACTGGATACTCAATAGTCGGCGTAAGATCTACTGACATTGTTTCAGCGTTAGTTTGCGGCGCGAACGCAAACAATATCAAAACTAATAGCAGGGGTTTCACAAATATTCCTTTTATCACTCGTGTCCGTGAACTTGCTCCAAGCTTTGAAACAAATTAAAGTTATCTCGAAGAAAATCCGCTTTTAGCGCGGCCGTTTTAACGGTCTCAGGTAAAGCGTTGAACTCAGCCTCAAACTCAATAAAATTTGCGTAACGCCCAGAAGATAGCACGTTCATTGCTTTCACCAGCTTAAGCTCCCTCGGGCTCTTATGCATCACATAATTTATAGCGACTGTCCTTGTAAAAGCGCCAAACTCCGCAGATTCACACTGATTTTTGTTCAAACCATCAACATAAAAAAGCACAGTGGTGTAGTACTCTACATCCATTTTGAGTGAGTCCAATTGCGACCTTTTCAACACAGTCGCAACGTTGGCACATTCTATCCGTTTGTTGTGTAATCGGTTATAGCCCTTAATTAATTCAGCCATAGCGTGCTGCTCAAGGCCATGTAGTGCTAGGTCATGCAGTAAAGTGGTAAGTTCATTAGGTGGCAGCGGTAGCTGGTTAAGCACATTTTGATAGTCCGGTGTGGCGGACGCTGTACTCATATTTACTATAAAGCCAGCGACCAAAAAAACAGGGGATAAATTCATTGCAAAATTCCTTTTTGACTGTATTGCCTCCAAGCGTACAGTTCTTGCAATAAATAAACAATGAACAACAGCGTGGCTCACTAGCCACGCTTTGTTAGTTTACAGTCTGCTAAAAATCATAGCTAAAACTTAAGCTGTAATTTCTCGGCGCACCATAGCGGTACTGATCAAAGAAGCCTATTTGGCTGTAGTACTTTTCATCGAAGAGGTTTTCTACGTTGAGTTGTAGCGCCATATTGTCTGCCAGTACGTAGTTTGCCATCAAGCTAACCAGTGAATAGGCATCTTGCTCTAGCCTATCGTTGCCCGTTACTGAATAAGTGTCATCCTGCCAGTTCACGCCACCGCCAAGCGTCAACTCAGGTAAAGCATTCACAAATTGGTAAGTCGTATACAACTTAAATTGCTTTCTTGGGTTATCCGTATTCACTTCAACGCCGTTGGCATCTTCTGCTTTGTATTGTGAATAACCCAAATGCACATCAAAACCGTCAGTTAACTGACCCACCACTTCAAATTCGAAGCCTTTACTGGTTGTGCCTTCAGCAGCATATTGCGCGACTGTATTTACCGAACCTGGAACTATGTATCCAACATCATCTTGAGCTAGATTATCTTGTTCGATTTGGAAAATCGCCAATGTTGTTTGCAGCGTATCATCTAAATAGGTGCTTTTTAGCCCCACTTCGTATGATTTTCCTTTGATTGGATCAAGGAAGTCACCGTTACGGTCTTGGGCATTTTGCGGCTGGAATATTTCTGTGTAACTTGCATACACTCGCTGTGTTGTCGACAAGTCGTACAAGGCGCCAGCGTAAGGTATAAATACGCCATTGTCGCCAAAATCAGTGATGACGCCATAGCTTTCGCCTTCGCGCTGCCAACTCGACAAACGACCACCCGCTATTACTTTAAGCTCATCGCTAAGATTTAGCCTTGTTGCGGCGTAAAACCCTTTTTGCTCGGTATCCATATCTTGAGCAACTGAGGTTTCTGTGCCCCACGTCGGCTCAGGGAAATTGCCGTCCCACTCGTAAAAATTGCCAACTGGCAAAAAGGCATTATCGAGCGCAGCGAAAGTGAGGGTATCGGCACTCTGCTCACTGTAAAGCGCGCCAGTTACAAAATCATGCTCACGACCGGCGAGTTGATAAAAACCTTTAAGCTGGATATCAAAGCTGTCTTGGTTACTTTCACCTGTACTTTTATAAGGCCAAGACGCTAAGCCCTCACCCGTTGTTTTATCCAACGTGCCGAATAAATAGAGCAGCTCTGTATCTTGCTCGTATTTCAGCTTGTTGTAATTGGCAACCAGTTCCCAGCCATTTGCAAAGTTGTGACTAAAGTTCACAAAAGCATTGGTGCCAGTAGTTTGCCACTCTGTCCAATTTGCAGCCGTGGTTTTTTCAATTTCCCAGTCTGTTTTACTTCCATCGGTAAAGAAAGTAGGTAATGCCCCCCAAGTTGGACTGGTAGGGTCGTTACGCTGATAGCTAGCACCAACGCGGATCGTCGAATGCGTGCTTAAATCCGCTTCTAGTACCCCATAAAGCACGGTACTTTCGTCAGAAAAGAGATCTAAATACAAGTCACCTTCTTCATACTTCGCCACCACACGTCCACGCACACTGCCATCGTTAGTTAATCCATTGGCAACGTCCACCATCACTTCTTTATTGTTCCAGCTCCCCAAAGAGACACTAGCAAAACCTGTGAGGTCGGTGCTATTTGCATGTTTGCGTACTAGGTTAATAGAAGCTGAAGGATCGCCCGCGCCGGTTAATAACCCCGTTGCACCACGCACAAACTCCACGCGCTCATATATCGCAACATCCGCGATGGTTTCACCTGAATCCCCCGCCAAACTCCATGACAAAGGAACGCCGTCAATTTGATAATTGGTAATGTCAAAGCCACGTGACTGCAACGTATTACGAACATTATCAACTTCTTTCGCTGACACCCCAATCGCATTTAATACGGTGTCGGTCAACGTATCGAGCTTTTGCTCTTTGATCCGTGCAGCGGTAATAACGCTAACAGATTGCGGCGTCTCAAGAAGGGATAACCCTAAGCCAGTTGCGGTGTCTATCACTTCATTGACGGTGTATTTTCCCGTCACAACTATTTTTTCAATTTCTTCATTATCTTGCTGTGCTGCTTGCACCTGTAATGCTGACGTGCCGAGCGCTGCCATAACAGCAAATGAGAGCGTTTTGAGAGGCAGAGTGTTCACTGGGTTCATCCTAATATTGTAAAAATTAAAACGATAATAATGCAGATGATAACCATTAGCAATAACATTAAGATGAATTACAACCAGTTTCGAACCCGATTTAAGGAACGTTCCCAAAAACTGTAACCAACTAATTTAAAACAATTTTCCCATAAAGGAAACGAGTAATATAAACCGCTAAACGAATAAAACATGCCATTTAACGCACATCCAAATGAATATAATTGCTATTTACACTTTTAAAAAGATATACTTTATTTACATTTTTGCGCAAATACTCCCTCAGCTTTAATTTGTCGCCGTCATTCAAAAAACTAGGAACACACAATGGCAAAGAAAATAAGCAACAAGTTTTGGTTTCAGTTGCATGGTTGGTTTTCACTGCCAATATGGCTACTGTTTTGCTTTATTTGTATCACAGGTACCATTTCCGTTTTCAGCCATGAACTTACATGGCTTACCAACCCTGATTCTCGGGCACATAACCCCAGTCAAGTAAGTGAGATGTCAGCGGGCTCAGTGTTACGCGCGTTTAAGGATGAGCACCCAAGTGCAGATGTCATGGGGCTCAATGTGAGAGAGCCCTATTTGACCTACGTGGTGATGTTTACCGACGTCGACAAGCCCTATGCGCTTGCATACGTAAACCAGTACACAGGAGCTGTTCAGGAAATAAATGACGGCAATACGTTTATTAACTTTATGCGTTCACTACATGGCTGGCTGCTATTTCCATGGCAAAATGGCTATAGTGTTGGTTACTATTTAGTGGCGTTTATGTCACTGATCCTATTGGGCGCGTTGATCACAGGCCTGGTGGTATACAAAAAGTTTTGGTTAGCGTTTTTTCAGTTTAAGCTGCGTAAATCACAAGGTGGTCGCACCCTTGCCGCTGACATCCATAAACTCAGTGGAGTATGGTCGCTTTGGTTTATGGCCGTAATGAGCCTTACCGGACTGTGGTATTTAACGCAAGCGGTGCTGTGGCATGCTGGTGTTGAACTCGAACATCATGAAACATTAAATGCAGCGAATATACCCAACTCAACAATAAACGCGAATGCAGTAGAGACCAGTGTTGATCTAGCGCTCGCTGAAATCCAACAACAGTACACTGACTTTCGTCCAAGTTACATCATGCTACCTGAGCATAACCGCGATACGCTTAAAATCAGTGGCGCAAACGACTACGTACTCTATGACGATTACAGCATTAATATTGCCTACAACACTTGGAATGATACAGTCGTTCATCATGCAAACCCTGATTCAATGACAGGCTTACAAACGGTTATGCACATCACAGATCCACTGCACTACGGCACCATTGGAGGGATCTGGACAAAAGTCATCTGGTTTATTTTTGGCTGTATTTTATCCGGGATGTCAGTTACCGGATTTATCATGTATCAGCTTCGGACCAAACGCGCGCGTAGCCAAGAACGAAGCAATGCAAGACAACTAAAAGCACAACAAGGGTAAATCGCCATGAATGCAGTCAAACGCTTTATACAACACAATAAATATTGGTTAAATGCTCTATTGCTGGTATTGCCAGCTTGGTTTTATTATCAATCATTACATCCAGAATTTCCCGCTCCATTGGCGGAGCAAACACTTGGAAAGTACAGCATTACACCAATGCCTTTTGACGACAAGCCGCCATACATCCACGATAACTTATACGTCAAAGACTTCTTATTGCTATTTAATAAAGGCGATGTTGATTCTATGCGTCAAGGCTATCTCAATATCGGCCCCAACGCGATGCCACTTGCACAGCTTATGGAGCATGAGCTCGGGATCCTTCACGGCACAAAACACGGTCAACACGTACATGCTTTAGCAAAGAAAACATTATCAAAAAACGACAAGGTTTGGCTGACGATTGAAACTTGGCAAGGCGAAGTCATCGTCATGAATTGGCCACTGCCAGAGTATTTAATCAAAGAAAGCGCATAGAAAAGGGGCATCTCGCCCCTACTCGATTTAAATTGCACTTAAGACTCAATAGAAATCAGGATATTATACCAGTTGTATTAAGTAAATGATCTATCTTGAAGCGGGGAAATAGCTTTAGTAGCACCGCTCTCGCGTCCTGCTACCGCTAAGGTACCTATATCCATATAGGCAAGGCAAAAATTTTGCTATTTAGTTGTTCTAAATGAGAAATTTTTAACGAAGCTAATATGCTATTTCACCCTTCAAATTGATTAGAGAATTAATTCAATTGGTATTAGTACCCCACCGCAGCGCTATCTGCACGCCTTGGATCTGAGGAGCCAAATAGACCTTTGTCGGTAAGCATGATTGACTGGGTTGAGCCCATCGCATTCTGCTCTGAAAGTGTGTGTCCTTTGTTTTCAAGTAGACGTCGAGTATCCACATTTAAGCTACGTTCAATACGAATTTCATCTGGTAACCATTGGTGGTGAATACGCGGAGCCACAGTTGCTTCTGCGATATTCAAGCCATGATCGATAACATTCATAATGATTTGCAGCGTGGTGGTGATAATACGCGAGCCACCAGGGCTACCCGTTACCAAAAAGGGTTTACCCTCTTTCATTACAATCGTCGGTGTCATCGAGCTCAACGGGCGCTTCTTGCCTTCAACAGCGTTAGCTTCTCCACCAACCAGACCAAAACCATTTGGTGTGCCGGGCTTTGCCGAGAAATCATCCATTTCGTTGTTAAGTAGAATGCCAGTGCCAGCCGCGACAATACCTGAGCCATAGCTAAAGTTAAGCGTGTAAGTGTTACTCACCGCATTGCCCCACTTATCTACCACAGAATAATGCGTGGTCTGGTTACTCTCATAAGGTAATAATTTACCGGGCTTAATCTCGCGGCTTGGCGTCGCTTTGTCTGCATTTATTTGTTTACTGCGCAGCTTTGCATAGTGCTTATCCACCAATGCTTTAACGGGTACGTCGTAGAAATCAGGGTCGCCCAAATATTCACTGCGGTCAGCATACGCACGTTTCATGACCTCAGCCATTAAATGGACGGTAGCAGCGCTATTATGCCCAAGCTCACCAATCGGGTATTGCTCCAGCATATTCAGCATCTCGATGATATGCACACCTCCAGATGAAGGAGGCGGCATAGAAACTATGTCGTAGCCGCGATATGTACCTTTTACCGGCTCACGCTCGACCGCTTTATAGCCTTTTAAGTCATCCAGCGACATAATGCCACCAGCTGCTTCTACCGCAGCAACAATTTTCTTTGCTGTCTCGCCCTGATAAAAGCCCGCGCTGCCTTTTTCGGCAACAAGTTCCAAAGAGTGAGCCAAGTCAGCCTGCACCAGCCATTCATTTGGCTTGTAGCTGCTACCATCTTTTTTATAAAACACAGCCTTAGACGCCGGTACACCAAGCATTCGTTCTTTGATATAGCTATGAGAAAGCGAATTGGCTAAATCAGAGGTCACTTTTATGCCATCACGCGCTAATTTAATTGCAGGCTGAATAACTTGGTTAAGTGTCAGGGTGCCATATTTTTCGAGTGCTAACTCCATTCCCATAACCGTTCCGGGAACACCCACCGCAAGGCCGTGCTGAAGGCTTAGCTTTGGGTTTACCTCGCCGCTTTCATCAATAAAAATATCTTTATGTGCACGGCTCGGCGCCATTTCGCGATAATCAATCGCAATGGTTTTATTTTCTTTTGCCAGATGCACTAGCATAAAGCCGCCGCCGCCAATATTTCCGGCTCTTGGCAAAGTCACAGCAAGGCTAAAACCTACTGCGACAGCTGCATCAACAGCATTGCCACCTTGCTTTAAAATCTCTACACCAACCTGACTGGCAAGTGCCTCTTGGCTAGATACCATGCCGTGTTCAGCCCATATTGGCTGTGCTGTGGCTTTAGAACTAAATATTGGTGACTCGTCAGCTTGCGCCGTGTTACCAAACGCAACACCCACGCACAAGGAAACAGAGCAAGACCACACCAAGGCTGTTAATTTACGCATCTTCATCCCGCTTTTTAATTATTCTCATGTTGCAGTGTTGCATGATTAAAAAGACCAAACAATATCGATGCGTTGGGCGACTGGCAGTGCAAATGTACGTTACACCATAGTTGCTGCACTCAAG
This sequence comes from Pseudoalteromonas sp. OANN1, assembly GCF_024124685.1. Lineage (NCBI taxonomy): Bacteria > Pseudomonadati > Pseudomonadota > Gammaproteobacteria > Alteromonadales > Pseudoalteromonadaceae > Pseudoalteromonas > Pseudoalteromonas sp. OANN1. The sequence goes on along the minus strand of NZ_JAMXSE010000006.1, from coordinate 7,118 downwards.
GCCAAAAAGCAGCTTGTCATCGAGCGTTGAAGTTACACAGGGTTGAAATAAGGCAATTGCGAAAAACATAAATTTAACCTTTAAAAAACATATTTGACAAATAATTTATGTTGGGTACAGTCAACAATGCAGTTTATTTTTTGTACGACAATTCAAGCTTTCACAATAAGGAAAATAAGATGAAATTAACACTAACAAAAAGAAAGATAAAACAACTGAACCATACTGCAGGCTTGGAAAAAGCCCAAACACCAAACATCGCGGGAGGTTATTTAACCGCGGGTTGTGACAGAGAAATAACCGAGTTATGCAACACGAAAGCATTTGGTTCTTGCTATAACTGTGGCTCTCTTCGCTGTTAATACGCTTTCTTACCACCCAAAGGAAATGAAAAATGAAAATTAAACTGAATAAAAAGCCGCTTAAAAACTTAAACAATGCTCAAGCTATTACGCCACAAGCAACCCCCCAAATTGGTGGTGGTGTAAACCGTTTGACTGATTTGGACTGTGTACCGACTAACCGCCACGATTGCCGTACAGGTGCTATCTCTTGTTACGGTGATCACGACTGCGCTTTCACCAATAGACAGTATATGTGCGATTAATTCTTTTTAGGCCCGCACTTGGGCCTATTTTGGAGTCTCAACCCGATCAAAACACCAATCCTAGCTCACGCAACTCGCGCTCAGCTTGCGCCGCATTAAAAAACTGAATGCCATGTAATCCGACCTGCTTTGCACCTTCAACGTTCGCTAAGACATCATCAAGAAAAACACAGTCATCTGCCGCCAGTTGGTAGCGCTCCAGTAAGTGAGTAAAAATAGCTTTACCGGGCTTCATGCAGCCAAGCTCAGCAGAAATAATTTCTCCGTCAAAGTGTTGCCAGAAAGTATGACGCGCTTTTAGGTGGCTCACAATCTCATGCACATTGTCGGTGAGGGCATATGCACTATATCCAGCCGCCTTTAGGCGCTGCATCAGTGAAAGCGTGCCATAAAGTGGGATCAGCGATTCTTTGATATAAAAGAACAGTTCGTCAGCTTGCTCAGAGGTTAAGTGACAGGTTTGCATAAAAGCGTGCTTGGTGTCTGCTTCAGTCAGTTCTCCTCGATTAATCGCAAACCAAATCTCACTGTGGAACAACTGCTTAGCTAGACTCTCAACGTCGCATTGGTTGCCAAAGGTAAGCCGAACTATCTCCTCTGGTGACCACCTCACAAATACGTTACCAACGTCAAAAATTACGTGTTTAATATTGCCAATTGCCATCCTTGAACCTCTTTAGTTAATTTAAATATGAGCGTTTATTATGCATATCTTTATCACTTACGCACGGCTAATTCGTTAGACTTCATTGAAATAAAATCAATCATGCATTTGTTGTAAATACTCGCTAAAAAAGGTGAGAAAAGCTTTGACTTGACGAGGTTGAAACTGCCTAGATGGATAAATAGCTTGTAGCGCGACTTTATCTGAGTCCGTTGGACTAAATCCCAATGTTTGAGTTGGCAACAACTCCACCAATCGTCCCGCTTTAATATCTTTGTGAACATCCAGCCACGACTTGATGGTGATCCCAAGCCCTTGAATAGCCCAGTTCCGCAATACTTCTCCATCTGAACTCACTAAACAGGTAGGCACGGTTTCAATGATGCTTGCTTGCGTGTCTCTGTCGATAAAATACCAATCGTTTAGCGCCTGTCCTGCTCTTTCCAGTACTAAACAGCGATGTTGCTGTAATGCTTGATAGCAATCTGGTGTACCATACTGTTCGAGATAGTTTGGGGCGGCAACCAGCATTCTGCGGTTGTTTAACAGAGGCCGAGATATCAAGCTGCTATCATTTAAATTACCATAACGAATGGCAATATCAGTGCCAGACTCAACTAATTTGACTAAGCCCTCCCCTAGGCTCAGGTTAACCACCACCTGTGGATGCTGCGTGGCAAACTCCGCAACGGCGGGAACCACGTACTGACGGCCAAAGTCTGAGCTTGCTGCAATTTTGAGTGTGCCTCTCAAATCAGGATCGGCATCTTGCAGTAGCGCCTCCGCCGCCGCAACCTCCTCAATAACTCGCACACATCCTTGGTAAAACCGCTCTCCCGCTTCTGTCAGTTTGATACTTCTGGTGTTTCGAGTGAGTAAACGGGTTTTATAGTGCGCTTCAAGTGCATTGATCCGTGCGGTCATGCTCGCAGGAGAAAGCCCTAATACTCGCCCTGCCGCAGCCAGGCCATCAGAGCGCACCACTTGAACAAAAAGCGCCATATCGTCTGCTTTGCTTTTCATTGTTCACCTTTTATGAAAAGTAATTTTACATATAAGCCAATTATCAAATATTAATAAACAAATAGACTGTTCTCAACGCATAAATCGCTAACACCAATGGAGGTAACACACCATGCAGTTAGATCACTTTTTGTTTAGAGCACGTGACATGGCAAAGATGGCAATCTTTTTTGAGCAGGTGCTTAGGCTTAAAGAAGGCTTACGTCCACCTTTTCCATTTCCAGGAAAGTGGTTCTATGGCGACCAACAACAACCTTTCATTCATCTGGTTGAACAATCTCCACATACCCAAGCACAGGTTGAATACCTTGGCTCTGTGCAAACCGCAAGCATGGGTACTAGCAACATAGATCATATTGCATTTCGTGGTGATGATTACCCTGGGTTAATCGCCCGACTAGAGCGTTTTGGCGTTCGCTATGTGGAACGAGATGTCCCCGTTAGCAATGAGCATCAGGTTTTTATCTTTGCACCTGAATCTCTAAAAATTGAAGTGCTGTTTCCACGCCACATCAACTCACTTGTTCAATAATTAGGAGAATACTATGTCTGATCCATTGTTATTTACGCAGAAAAAAATCGGTAATTTAATCTTACCAAACCGCATTTTGATGGCACCAATGACCCGCTCTCGAACAACACAACCGGGAGATATTCCAAACCAGTTGATGGCAAAGTACTACGCCCAACGCGCTTCGGCAGGGCTTATCATTAGTGAAGCCACACAAATCTCTTGTCAGGGCAAGGGATATTCATTTACTCCCGGAATTTATACCGCTTCGCAGGTTGCCGGATGGAAGGAAATCACCCATGCAGTACACCAAAAAGGTGGTCGTATTTTCTGTCAGCTTTGGCATGTCGGTCGTATGTCTCACTCTACTTTTCATGAAGATGGCCAACCCGTGGCCCCCTCAGCACTCGCGCCTGACGCACAAGTGTGGGTAGTCAATGAAAAAGGAGTGGGTGAAATGGTCGATTGCCCGACACCACGCGCGCTGGCAACCCAAGAAATACAGAGCATAGTCGAAGATTATGTTCATGCGGCTGAAAATGCCATGATGGCAGGGTTTAATGGCGTTGAGATACACGCTGGTAACGGCTACTTAATTGACCAGTTTTTACGCCGCAGCTCTAATCAACGTCATGATCAATATGGTGGCTCGAAGGAAAACCGAATTCGCTTTGCGGTTGAAGTTATCACCGCGATTAGCCAAGCAATTGGGCCTGAAAAAGTAGGGATCCGATTAGCGCCTTTTATTACTCAACGTGGCATGCAAGACGAAGAGGCCATTGATACTATCTTGCTCGCCGCGGAGCACTTTAACCGCCTAGGCATTGCCTATGTGCACTTAGCTGAAGCAGACTGGGATGATGCGCCGGTCGTGACGGAGAGTTTTAGGCAAGCACTAAGAAGAAAATTTCACGGCGCCATTATTGTGGCGGGAAATTACGAGCCAGAGCAAGCCGAAGCCCTTATTGAACAAGGCCTAGTCGACTTTGTGGCTTTTGGTCGCAAATTTATCTCCAACCCAGATCTCGTATACCGTCTGATTCATCAATTACCTTTGAGTCCAATCAACCCTGATGCGCCTTTATTTGGTGGTAGCGAGCAGGGCTACACCGACTATGCAGATTTTCAACAATTAAGAGCAAAAGGTGCAATATGAAACCATTATTACTGAACTTATCCCTAGCCTCTATGGCATTACTCGGTGCAACCAATGCAATCTCAGCACCTGAGTTTACACTAGAAAGCCCAGATCTTGTTGCCGAAAAATCTATTCGACCATTTCAATACTGGGATCAATTTGGCTGCGAGGGAAACAGCACACGGCCAACCTTAGTTTGGTCAAATGCACCTAAACAAACCAAGAGCTTTGCGGTGACATTTTACGATCAAGACGCGCCAACCGGCAGCGGATTTTGGCACTGGCAAGTGTATAACCTGCCCAAAGACACCACGAGGCTCACAGAAACTTTACCAAGCCAAGCCATTGAAGGTAATACGGATTTAGGAAAGCCTGGGTACTTTGGCCCGTGCCCGCCTATTGGTCGCAAGCATAAATACACCTTTACCGTACATGCGCTAGATGTAGTTACACTCCCCGTGCCAGCTGGTGCAACGGCACCACTTACTGGATTTTTTATCCACCAGCATAGCTTAGCGCAGGCAACACTTTCTGTGTATGCAGGCCCAAGAGACGCAGGAGAATAACCATGCGTACCACGTTGACCACAAGTATTCGAGCACTACTAACAGCAACCGCCCTGCTTGCAGGCACAGCCCACGGCGCTGAAGTAGAGTCTGGCAATTACTGGCCTGATGATGCTCAATTGGTGATCTCTATCTCCATGCAGTTTGAAGCAACCGCACAAGACCCAAGCGATCCGGGGCCATTTCCTCAGCAAGAAGCAGGCTACCCCGACACCGTCGCTCTTACTTGGTATCAGTATGGCATGAATGAAGGGATCCCACGATTGCTTAAGCTTTGGGATAAGCACAACATCAAAGTGACGTCCCACATGGTAGGAAAAGCTGCAGAGCTCAATCCTGAACTTGCCAAAATGGTGGCTCAAAAGGGGCATGAGATTTCAGGTCATGGACAAAACTGGACACCACAATACTCGATGACACCCGAAGCAGAACGCGCGTCTTATATTCACAGTGCAGACGTGCTTGAAAAGATCACAGGGCAAAGACCACAAGGCTTTAATGCGTTTTGGATGCGCCACTCTGAGCAAACATTAACTATTTTGCAGTCCCTTGGCTTTGTCTATCATATTGATGATTTATCTCGGGATGAGCCTTCGTTTACTCCAGTCAATGGCAAACCCTTCGTGGTGGTGCCTTATACCTTTAGAAATAACGATATCGTGCGCTATGGCAGCAGTTCCGCAATGACAGCAAAAGCCTATTTGCAAGAGTTAAAGGACGAGTTTGACGTGCTTTATGAAGAAGGAAAATCCCATCGCCGTATGATGTCTATCAGCGCACACGACAGGCTCGCAGGCAGCCCTGCTCGCGTAAAAGCACTTGACGACTTTATTCGCTACGCGAAATCGCACCCAAAGGTTAAGTTTATGCGCAAGATAGACATCGCGAAATGGACTCTAAAGCAGCAAGACGTACCAACCAACCCAGAGCGCGTGTTTTAGAGGTGCTCGGTAATGATTAAACATGCTTTAATTTTAGCGCTAAGTGTCAGTGCGACTGTAGCATTAGCAGCACCCAATGAGGGGTTACCCGTAGCAAAGGTTGCGCAAATTTGTGACTCAGTACAATGTCAAATAGCCGCGAATGCCGCATTGCAATACGCTGCTTTTTGGCACAGTGGAGACACTAAGTTTGCGAGACAGGCACTAAGTAACACATTTACTGATATGACATTACCAAGAGGTAGAAAGCAGGGCTTGAAAGGCGTGCTAGAAGCCTCATCAGGATTTCGTCGCGCAGTGCCAGACCTGAAAGCAGAAGTCGAACACTTACTAGTCAGTGGTTCATTTGTCACGGTACGACTACGTTTTTTTGGACACTTCAGCGGCCAATTTGGTGAGCACCAAGGAGCAGGTCAAGCCATTGATTTTCGAGCCGTCGATGTTTACTACGTTGATGGTGAGAAAATTACTAAAAATTGGCACCTAGAAGACTACCATACGCTCTTTGAACAAATGCAAATTAACGAATAAACAATTATTGTCATAATACCGAGGCTCCGACTTGGAGCCTATTTAACAAATAGGCTTGTATTCTACACTCCTTTAAATCCGTTGATTGTATACTGTTTTTATCAACAATCTGTTCTAATACGGTCATTAAATTAGGTATTAGCAAAAGTAGATTTATCGCAGTGCAATCAATAAACCAACTTTCTCAACAGTTCATTTCCCTGTGTAAAGATAAACGTAAACTCTCAAATCACACCTTGAAAGCGTATCAAATAGACTTAAAGCAGTTTATGCAGGCACTTGATGAAAATAAAAGCATTAAAGATATTAGCAAAGTAGACTTATCACAGTTCCATCAATTTCTAGTTGATTCCGAGCTATCAAACACATCAATAAAGCGCAAAATGGCGTGTGTAAGGGCTATGTTCCAGTGGCTTGAGCGAGAGGAATTCATCGAGCTTAATCCTTTTCATAAATTTCAGCTAGACATTAAGCTACCCAAAAGATTACCAAGAAACGTACCACACTCAGACTTGAAACGCTTGCTCAAACAAGCCAGAAAAAACTGTAAAAACTTATGGGTAGAATCATCAAACACATATAGCATCAGTCAAAAGCGCATGCTAAATGAATTTACTTCACTCATCGCGTTAGAACTTATGATTAGCACAGGGATCCGCGTCTCTGAGCTTGCTGGAATTTGTTTAACTGACATCTATATCAACGAAAAGAAGATTAAAATCTTAGGTAAGGGAGCCAGAGAACGGTTTGTGTATCTCACAGATCAAGAAATAGCCAAATTACTCAAGAACTATATTGAAAGCCGCGCTATTTGCGCACCACATTGCGATCATTTACTGATTAATAGCCGCGGGGAACCCGCCTCAACGCAATTCTTACGCAAACTAATCAAAAAACTTAGTCAACAAGCATACACCCAACTCAAAGTCACTCCACACATGCTAAGGCACAGCGCAGCATGCGAACTACTTGAATCAGGCCTCGACATTCGCTTCGTTCAACGGTTGCTCGGACATAGTAGTATCTCAACCACGGAAATTTATACCCATGTTACCGATAATGCTCTGCAAAAGAAGATCACTAAAGCCAATGTAAGGAAACGAATTGCTAGTTAGTAAGGATAACTACTAATTATGA